>JAFAZM010000247.1 GCA_019239785.1 Sphingomonadaceae bacterium | reverse complement strand
AGGAGATCGTCGTCGACACCGCCCATTTCAAAGGCAATTATCCGGACCGCTGCTTCCTGCAGGCGGCGGCGGAAGCGCACGGCACGCCCGAGGAGATCGCCGCGGCCTCGGAAAGCTGGCCGGTGCTGCTGCCCGAGATGAAGCTGGCGGCGGACAAGGTCCATGTCTTCAGCGATGGGCTGGCCGAGCTCGGGCCGGTGCGTTTCGTGCGGCTGAACATCATGCCCGACGGCGGCGTCAGCCGGCTGCGGCTGATCGGGCGGGTCATCAAAGAAGGCGCCGGCTTATGATCGGGTTCGGCCAGGCTCTCCTCTCCCCGGCGGGGAGAGGAGTTGGAGGTGAGGGGGTTCTGCGTCCGACGGGAATCCTCCGACTCAGAACCCCCTCACCCTGCCCTCTGCCCCACGGGGAGAGGGTTGTGCGCGCAGCGGGGCGCTTATGAGCGCGCTCTTCGAGCATTCGCCCTGGGTAGAGGCGCGCGCCGATGCGCGGCCGTCTTCGGGCGACCGCCATGCCGATCTGATGGCGGTGGTGCGCGAGGCCACGCGCGAGGAGCAGCTCGCCTTGATCCGCGCCCATCCGGAGCTTGCCGGCAAGGCGGCGATCGACGGCAGCCTCACGGAGGCCAGCGCCGCCGAGCAGGCGAGCGCCGGGCTCGACCGGCTCACGCCGGAGGAGTTCGACCGCTTCCACAAGCTGAACGCCGCCTACCGGGAGCGGTTCGGCTTCCCCTTCATCATCTGCGTGCGCCTGACCAACAAAGCGGGCATCCTCGCCGCGATGGAGCGCCGCCTCGGCAACGATCGCGAGGCCGAGATCGAGACGGCGCTCGCCGAGATCGGCGAGATCGTGCGGCTGCGCCTGGAGACGAGCCAATGACCAGCCTCTCCACCCATGTCCTCGACACGATGCACGGCCGCCCGGCCGCCGGCCTGTCGGTGGTGCTGAGCGGGCCGCACGGCGAGATCGGGCGCGGCACGACCAACGAGGACGGCCGCTGCCCCGGGCTCGCGCCGGAGGGGCTGGCCCCGGGACGCTATGCGCTGCATTTCGCGGTTGCGGATTATTTCCGCGGCGCCGGCGTCGAGCTGCCCGAGCCGCCCTTCCTCGACGAGGTCACGATCGCCTTCGGCATCGCGGACGTGGGCGGCCATTATCATGTGCCTTTGCTCGTCTCGCCTTATGCCTATTCGACCTATCGGGGCAGCTGACGAATGGGCGTCGACCTTTCCGAATGGCTGAACCTGGCGGTCCGCTGGCTGCATCTGACGACGGGCATCGCCTGGATCGGCTCGTCCTTCTATTTCGTCTGGCTCGACAACCATCTCATCAGGCCCGCCGCCGGCGAGGCCTCGGGCGAGCTCTGGTCGGTCCATGGCGGCGGCTTCTACCACAACCAGAAATACCAGGTCGCGCCGAGCGCGATGCCGGACGAGCTGCACTGGTTCAAATGGGAGGCCTATTTCACCTGGCTCAGCGGCTTCTCTTTGCTCGTCCTCATCTATTATGTCGGCGCGGAGAGCTTCCTGATCGATCCGGCCAGGGCGGACCTCAGCCAGAGCGCGGCGATCGGCATCGGCCTTGCCGCGCTGGCGCTCGGCTGGCTGGTCTATGACGGCCTCTGCCGCTCGCCGCTCGGCGCGCACAATCTCGCGCTCGGCAGCTTCTGGTTCGCCTGCCTGCTCTGGGCGGCGGCCTTCCTCAACGGCCTGTTCAGCGCGCGCGGCGCCTATCTCCATGTCGGCGCGATGATCGGCACGGTGATGGTCGCCAACGTCTTCTTCATCATCATCCCGAACCAGCGCAAGGTGGTCGCCGACCTGATCGCCGGCCGCACGCCCGATCCGGCGCTCGGCGCGGCCGCGAAGCAGCGCTCGCTGCATAACAATTACATGACCTTGCCGGTGCTGTTCATCATGATCAGCCACCATTATCCGATGACCTACGGTGCCGAGCGGCCCTGGCTCGTGCTCGCTTTGCTCGGCCTGACCGGAGTCGCGATCCGACACGTGTTCAACCTGCGCGGCCGCGGTCAGCCCTACGGCCTGGCGATCGCCGCTTCCGTCCTCCTCGCACTGGCCAGCGTCAGCTATGTCACCTGGGAGAAGGGGCGTGCGCCGGCCGCAGCGGGCTCGGCCCCGAGCTTCACGCAGATCCAGCCGATCCTCGCCACCCATTGTTCCGGCTGCCACAGCCCGCATCCGGCCAACCCGGCCTTCCCGGCGCCGCCGCTCGGGCTGGTGCTCGACAGCTACGAACATGTCCACGCCGCCTCGGCGAAGATCAAGGCGATGGCGGTCGACAGCCAAATAATGCCGCTCGGCAACGCGACCCATATGACGGTCGAGGAGCGGCAGCGGCTCGGCGCCTGGATCGAAGCGGGGAGCCCGAGATGATCCGCTTCCTGCTCGACGGCGAAATGATGGAGGTCGAGACCCCCGACCCGACCGCCACCCTGCTGGATCATCTCCGCTACGAGCTGCGCCGCACCGGCACCAA
>JAFAZM010000331.1 GCA_019239785.1 Sphingomonadaceae bacterium | reverse complement strand
CCGCCTGGGGCAGCAGCCGCACCGCCAAGCCCCGCGCGCGCTGGTTCGCCATCGCCGAGGCGGTCGGCCTCGCCGGGCTCTGGTCGGCGCTGCCCACCTACGCATTCGCCACCCAGCCCTCGCAGGTCCAGGTCGTGATCGGCGGCGCGATGGCGGCGATGATCACCACCGCCCTTGCCCTGGCTGCGGTGCCTGCGGCGGCGCTCGCCTGGATCGGCACGCTGACCGCCGCTTTCTGCCTCGCTTATTATTTCGGCAGCTGGACGCTCGAACCCAAGGTGGCGCTGAGCTTCATCCTCGTCGCCGGCGCCGGCGCCTTCGGCGTCGCGCGGCTGACCCGCTGGATCTTCGGCCAGCTCGACGGTCTCGCCCGCACCCGCGCGCAGGCCGAATCGGTGCGGCTGCTGCTCAACGAATATGAGCATCGCGGCGTCGGCTGGCTCTGGCAGGTCGATGCGGAAAATCGGGTCGTCTACATCTCCTCGCGGATGACCGCCCTGCTCGGCCGCTCCACCAACCAGATGATCGGCCATTCGCTGCCGGCCTCATTGGGCGGAACCAGCGCGCTCGGCCGGATCCTGCTCTCGCGCCAGCCCTTCGCCAATCTGGAGATGGAGCTGAAGACGCGGCGCGGCACCCGCTGGATCAGCCTGTCCGGCGACCCGATCATCGACATGACCGGCGCCTTCCAAGGCTTCCGCGGCGTCGGCCAGGACGTGACCGACGTCCGCCGCACCCAGGAAAGGCTGACCAACCTCGCCAACATGGACGTGCTCTCCGGCCTGCCCAATCGCGGCCGCGTGCGGCAATTGCTCGGCGAGGCTTTGTCCGGCTCGGCGGGCGGCGAGGCGCCCTGCGCGATCATGTTCCTCGACCTCGACGGCTTCAAGCCGGTCAACGACACGTTCGGCCACCCCAAGGGCGACGTCGTGCTGAAGAGCGTCGCCCAGCGGCTGCTCAAGGAGGCGGGGCAATTCGGCCAGGTCGGCCGGATGGGCGGCGACGAGTTCGCCATCGTCATCAAGGAGGCGAACAGCCGCCGCCTGGTCGAATCGCTCGCCGACCGGCTGATCGCGGCGATCGCCGAGCCCTTCCATATCGACAAGGCGGAGGTCCGCATCGGCGTCTCGATCGGCTGCGCCTTCGGCCCGATCGACGGCCACAGCGTCGACGACCTGATCCAGAAGGCCGACCTCGCGCTCTATCAGGCGAAGGCGATGGGCCGCGGCACCTGCCGGTTCTTCAATGCCGACATGCAGAACGAGGCCGAGGACCGGCTCAGGCTCGAGCAGGACATGCGCGCCGGCATCCGCGCCAAGCAGTTCCGCCTGCTCTTCCAGCCTCTGATCAGCGCCGCCGACCAGAGCCTGGCCGGGTTCGAGGCCCTGATCCGCTGGCACCATCCGACCCGCGGCATCGTCCCGCCCAACCATTTCATCCCGCTCGCCGAGGAAACCGGGCTGATCATGGAATTGGGCGAATGGGTGATCGACGAGGCCTGCCGCGCGGTCGCCACCTGGCCCGAGCATATCCAGGTCGCGATCAACGTCTCGGCCAAGCAGCTCATCTACCCGGCGCTGCCCAACACGATCAACGAGGCGATCCGCAAATACCGGCTGCAGCCCGACCGGCTCGAGCTGGAGGTCACCGAATCGATCTTCCTCGGCGATTCGGCCAATGCGGTGGACGTGCTGAAGCGGCTGAGAACGCTCGGCGTCGGCATTGCGCTCGACGATTTCGGGACCGGCTATTCCTCGCTCGGCTACCTCAACAAGGCGGTCTTCCACAAATTGAAGATCGACGGCAGCTTCGTGCGCGAGGCGGCCAACAACAAGGAGACGGTCGCGATCATCCAGTCGATCATCCAGCTCGCCAAGAGCTTCCGGATGACGGTGACCGCCGAGGGCGTCGAGACCGCGGACGATTTCACCAGGATGCGCGACCTCGGCTGCCACACCATCCAGGGCTATCTGTTCGGCCGGCCGATGAGCTTCGAGAAAGCGAGCGAGCTCGTCCACGGCATCCAGCAGCGGCTGAGCGCCTGAACCGCCGGGCTTCGGGCGAGTCAGCCGGCATTCTCGGATTTCGAGCGACTAACTCCACGCTCATCCTGAGTAGCCGGTGAGCCTGTCGAACCGGCGTATCGAAGGACGCACAGCTTCGGAGCGGCCCTTCGATACGGGCCTTCGCCAGGCTCAGTCCCTACTCAGGATGAGCGGATGGGGAGCGTCAGCGCGCGCCGGCGGCGAGCTGGCGGCCGGCGCCGCGGGCCGGATCGATCGAGGCGGTGACGACCTGGCCCTGGCCGTCCGCGGCGCAGGCGAAGGTGTAGCGCCGGTCGGCGTTGACGTAGAGGGTGACGCGGGTGCTGCGCGACGTGCCGGCAATCTCGCCCACCCGATAGGAGCGGACCTGGCCGGGCTCGAAGCGGCTGAGCATGTCGGCGCGGCAGGCGGCGATGGCGCGGCCTTCCGAGTCGGTGAGGGCGGACGCGGGCACCGACGCGAACAGGGCGGCCAGGGGCAGCGCGCCAAGCAAGATTTGTCTGGTCATCTGAACCTCCGTCTGCTATTTATGTTCTATACGGTAAGGTATAAAAATGGCGGCGGCAAGGGTTATTTGACATATGGTACAAAAAAGTTCCGCCGCCCCGGCCCGCGGCCGTCCGCGCAGCTTCGACACCGACCAGGTGCTGGCGCGGGTTCGCGACACCTTCTGGAAATACGGCTATTCGGGCACCTCGATGGACCAGCTCTCGGCGGCGACCGGGCTGCACAAGCCAAGCCTCTACGGCGCCTTCGGCGACAAAAAGGCGCTCTATCTCGCCGCGCTCGACAATTATCTGGCCGAGGTCCGGGCCGAGTTCGCCGAGGCCTTCGCGGTGCCGAACCTGTTCGAATCGCTCTATCAGGTCAGCGAATGCTCGATCGACAAGTTCCTGCGCGGCACGGACGCCGGCACCGGCTGCTTCATGATGAGCACCGCGATGCCCGAGGCGGCCAAGGATCCGGACATCTCCAGGGTGGTCCGCGAGTCGATGGAATCGCTCGAGCGGGCCTTCCTCCGCCGCTTCGAGCGGGCGATCGACGAAGGCGAGATCCCGGCCAGCGTCGACCCGAAGGTGCTCACCATGATCCTCGTCGCCAATCATTACGAGATGTCCGGCCGCGCCCGCGCCGGCTATCCGCGGCCGGTGCTGCGCGACCTGGCCGACCGCGCCCAGGATCTCGTCAAGGCGCTCGCCGGCTCGCCGACCAACGACCGGTGAGCGGGGCTGAACCGTCGCGCGCGCCAGGCTCCCGCCCTCCTCGCAATGCTTCGCCCGGCGCCTAGCCGGGAGGGACAGGGATGGACCCGATCCCTCCCGGGGCCGCGCCTCCGGGGCGGGGGCCGGCCCGTGCCCCGGCCAGCGTCCGGGGCAACGCGCAGCTTCAGGCCGGACGATCGTCCGGCGGCCTGGAAGATGGCGCCGCCGAGGGCAGGACGGCGGCTCAGTCCTGGTCGCTGCCCTGCAGATCGCGCCACTCGCGCGCGGTGTGGCAGATCTGGCGGCGGATGCGCGATTCGCTGCGCACGTCGCGGATGCAGATCTGGCGGTTGGGATCGGGGGCACCGTTCGCCTGCACCGGCCGGTCGCTCGCCGTCGCGTCGCTGCGGGTAGCGGTGCCATTGGTGGCGGCCGAAGCCGGCAGCGTAGTGGTGAGGAGGCCGGCGGCAAAACCGAGGATGACGATCTTACGCATGGGAGCTGTCCTTCAAGAGTTGACCTGATGTGGAGCCGCCCCTGTCCGCCTTCACGAAGCTGTCTTACCTCAATAAGACGCGTCAGGGATTGATCGCGCTTGCTAATTTTGTAGCATCAAATATTTCAATGATTTAACGTGAGAAAACGGCCGCGGAGGCGGCTCTGCAGCTCATCGGGCCCGCGCTTATTCCCTGCGCAGGCCGCGGACCTGCCGGTCGCGCCACTCCCGCTCGGTCATGCAGGTCGTGCGCGGCAGCCGCGATTCGGCGAGCCGGTCCACCGCGCAGATCCGCCGGCCGCCGCGGATGCGCTGCGCGAATTCCGCGCCGTCCCGGTGGACCGCGGCGGTGCGTTCGGCGCGATCCTGATAGGCCGCCGTGCACAGGGTGACGGCGAGTCCCGCGATCACGATCCTGCCCGCGCCTGCCATCAATCCCCTTTCCGAAGCCGCCGTTCGGTCTTCCGACTCGGCAAAGAGATTTATCCGACTAATACACGTCCGGCATTGATCGCGCTTGCGGATTTTGTAGCACCCGCAATTCAGGAACGATCTTGCGGCTTGGCGGGGTCCGGCGCATCGGGCTTGCGCGATCGGGGTCCGGCGCGCGACTTCCTGCTCAGGGGCCGGCGCGGCTTGCCCGGCGCGAATTGTACCATTGCTGGATGAAGGCCTGCTGGCAGCCGCTCTGGCCGTAGCTGCCGATCGTCGAGCAGCTGTTCGGCAGGACGTCCCGCGAGACCTCGTCCATGGTCTGGGCGCGGGCGCCCCAGCCC
Organism: Sphingomonadaceae bacterium; assembly: GCA_019239785.1. Classification (GTDB taxonomy): domain Bacteria; phylum Pseudomonadota; class Alphaproteobacteria; order Sphingomonadales; family Sphingomonadaceae; genus Allosphingosinicella. The sequence continues at coordinate 3,696 of JAFAZM010000331.1, read as the reverse complement.
TGCTCGACCCGGTCGCGGCTGTGCCGCAGCGGCGCCGGAATGCGGTAGCGCTCCTCCTCGGACCTGCGATGGCAGACGACGATCTCGTCGTCGGTCGATTGCGGGCAGGGATCATTGCCGAAGACGTCGATCTGGGATTCGCGCTGCGGCGGCTGGGCATGGCCCTCCTGCGCGAAGGCAGGCGCCGCGGCGGCCAGGGCCAAGGAAGTGAGGATGAGCAGCTTCGCCATGGCTTCAGCCCTGATGCGTCCCCATTCCTGAACGCTGCATTGCTTTTTTCGTCCTCAGCGTCGGAATTGCGGCGGACGGATCGGCCGGCCAATCATGCTTCGGATAGCGGCCGCGCATCTCCTTGGCGACGGCGGCCCAGCTGCCCCGCCAGAAGCCCGGCAGGTCGCGCGTCGTCTGGATCGGCCGCCCCGCCGGCGAGGTCAAGGCGAGGACCAGCGGCACGTCGCCGGCTTTGGGATGCTCGGCGAGGCCGAACAGGGCCTGGACCCGCGCGGTCACGGTCGGGCCGGCCTCCGCCTCATAATCGATCTCGTGGCGGCTTCCGGCCGGGGTTTCGAAATGGCGCGGCGCAAGCCGGTCGACGGCGCGGCGGCTCTCCCAGTCGAGCAGCATGGTCTCGAGCAGCGCCGGATCCACGTCGGCGAGCCGCCTCTTGCCGGCCAGCAAAGGCGGCAGCCAGTCGTCCAGACGGGCAAGCAAGGCGGCGTCGGCGAGGTCGGGAATGGCGGGGTCGCGGGTGCGGGCGAAGGCCGCGCGGCGGCGCAGCGAGCGCGCGGCCTCGCTCCACGGCAGCAGGGAGAGGCCGTGCGCCCGCACGCCCTCGAGCAAGGCCGCCTCGACCGCCGCCGGGGCGGCGCGGCTGTCCTGGCCGCCCGAGAGCAGGATCGCGCCGAGCCGGCGGCCATGCGCGGCGCGGACGGTGCCGGTCGCCGGATCGAAACTCACTTCGGTGCCGCTGGCGATGCGATCGGCGAACAGGCTTTCGATCTGCGGCTGCGCGATCGGCGCCGCGGCGAGGATGCGCGCGCCGGCGGCGCCCCCGCCGACCTCGGCCACCGCCAGGAAGGGTTCGCGCGCCAGCGGCGAGGCGGGGTCCAGGCGGAAGCCGCGGCCGCCGACGCTGATCCAGTCGGCGCCGGCGGCATCCCGGCGCTTCGCCACCCGGTCCGGGAAGGCCAAAGCGACGCAGGCGCCGACCTCGGCCTCGCCGCCCTCTCCGGGCGGCTGGTTCGCGAGCTTCAGCCAGCGCCGGGCGAGGCCGCGCGCGGCCTCGGCGCGGGGGCCGCGCTCGCTCCGCCAGCGGCGGCGGCGCAGCTCCAGGTCGGCGTCGCTGCCGCCGAGGCCGCGCTCGGAGAGCAGGACCGCCACCTCAGCCGCGACCTGCCCCCAGCCGCGCGTGCCGGCCTCGATCAGCATATGGCCAAGCCGCGGCGGCAGCGGCAGCTCGGCGATCGCGCGGCCGTGCGCGGTCGGGCGGCCGCCCTCGTCGAGCGCGTCGAGCGCGCGCAGCCGCCGGCCCGCTTCCTCGACGGCGGCGGCCGGCGGCGGATCGAGCCAGCAAAGGCTGCGCGGATCGGCGACGCCCCAGATCGCACAGTCGAGCAGCAGGGCGGAGAGGTCCGCCTCCAATATCTCCGGCGGATCGAAAAGCGGCAGGCTCGCCGTCGCCGCCTCCTCCCAGAGCCGGTAGGCGCGGCCCGGCGCCTGGCGGCCGGCGCGGCCGGCGCGCTGGGCGATTGCGGCCTGGCTGGCGCGCTCGGTGACCAGACGGGTGAGGCCGGCGGCACGGTCGTAGCGCGGCCGCCGCGCCAGCCCCGAATCGACGACGATGCGCAGGCCGTCGAGGGTCAGGCTGGTCTCGGCGATCGAGGTGGCGAGGACGAGCTTGCGCCGGCCGGCCTCCGGCGCGGCGATCGCGGCGCGCTGGGCGGCGGGATCGAGGCTGCCGTGGAGGCGGTGGAGATCGACGTCCGCGGGCAGCGACCCCAGCCGTTCGGCAGTCCGCTCGATCTCGGCGACGCCGGGGAGGAAGGCGAGCAGGCCGCCCTCGCTCTCGCCGAGCGCGCGGCGGATTGCCGCCGCCATCTCCTCCTCGATCCTCTTTTCCGCGGCGCGGCCGAGATGGAAGAGCGCGATCGGGAAAGCGCGCCCCTCGCTCTCGATCACCGGCGCGCCGCCCATCAACCTGGCGAAGCGGGCGCCGTCGAGCGTCGCCGACATCGCCAGCAGGCGCAGCTCGGGCCGGAGTGCCGCCTGCGCGTCGAGCGCCAGCGCCAGGCCGAAGTCGCCGTCGAGGCTGCGCTCGTGCACTTCGTCGAAGAGCACGGCGGAGACGCCGTCGAGCGAAGGATCGGCCTGGATGCGCCGCAGGAACAGGCCCTCGGTAAGCACGAGGATCCGGGTGCGGGCCGACCTCCTGCTGTCAAGCCGCGTCGCGTAACCGATCGTGCCGCCGACCGGCTCGCCGGCCAACGCCGCCATCCGCTCCGCCGCCGCCCGCGCCGCCAGCCGCCGCGGCGACAGCAGCAATATCTCCCCGGCGCACCAGGGCTCGCCGAGCAGGGCCGGCGCCACCGCCGTCGTCTTGCCGGCCCCCGGCGGCGCAACGAGCACCGCATTGCCGCCCGTCCGCAAGGCGGCGAGCAGGTCCGGCAGCACGTCATGGATCGGCAATTCGCTCACGCGCCGCTCCTAGCCGCAAGCCCGACCCGTTTCATCCGGAAGGAAATGCGGGCGTAAATCCCAAAGGAATCAGTAAGCGCGGGCGATCGCGAACTCGACCGCTTCGGTGAGCGCCGCCTTGGCGCGGCCGGCGGGGAAGGGGCCGAGCGCGTCGATCGCGCGCTGGCCGAACAGGCGGGCCCGCTCGAACGTGTCGTCGAGCGCGCCGCAGCCGCGCAGCAGGCGCAGCGCCTCGGCGAGATCGTCCTCGCCGATCCGCTCGCCGGCCATCGCCGCGCGCCAGAAACGGCGATCCGCGTCGGAGCCGCGGGCATAAGCGAGGATCACCGGCAAGGTGACCTTGCCGTCGCGGAAATCGTCGCCGACGCCCTTGCCCATCGTCGCCGCATCCGAGGCATAGTCGATCGCATCGTCGACGAGCTGGAATGCGATGCCGAGGTTGCGGCCATAGGCATCGAGCGCGAGCTCCGCGGCCTCCTCGCGCTCGGCGACGACCGCTGCGATCCGGCAGGCGGCGGCGAACAGAGCGGCGGTCTTGGCCGAGATGATCTCGAGATACTGCTCCTCGCTGGTCTCGACCCGGCGCTGCGCGGTCAACTGGTTGACCTCGCCCTCGGCGATGACCGCCGAGGCGCGCGAGAGGATCCGAAGCACGCGCAGGCTGCCGTCCTCCACCATCAATTCGAAGCTGCGCGAGAAGAGGAAGTCGCCGACCAGCACCGAGGCCGGATTGCCCCAGATGATGTTCGCCGTCCTTTTGCCGCGCCGCATGCCGGAGCCGTCGACGACGTCGTCGTGGAGCAGGGTTGCGGTGTGGATGAACTCGACCGCGGCGGCGAGCTTGTGGTGGCGGGTGCCGGGATAATCGAGCAGGCGCGCGCTCGCGAGGGTCAGCATCGGCCGCATGCGCTTGCCGCCGCCGGCGATCAGGTGGCCGGCAAGCTCCGGGATCAAAGCGACCTCGCTCTGCATGCGGTCGAGGATGACCGCATTGACCTGGTT
>JAFAZM010000314.1 GCA_019239785.1 Sphingomonadaceae bacterium | reverse complement strand
CGAGGCGGCGAGGATGCGGAACAGCTCGTGATGGCCGTCGGCCGCGAAGAAGATCATCCCGGCGAGCATGGCGAGGATCGTTCCGATCAGCGGGGTGCGGGCGCCGCTCGTCGGATCGATCAGCAGGGCGAGGCCGAAGCCTGCCTGGATGTCGACGGTGCGGCCGGCGAGATAGATCGCGCCGAAGGTCAGCTGGAACACGGTGACGACGACGATGCCGAGCATCAGCTCGCGCGCCGCCGAGACTAGGAGCGGTCCCGCGGCGACATCGAGCCCGACCACTGCGTCCGGACGGAACGAGACGATCGAGGCGGAAAGGCCGAGGGCGAGGAGAACGCGGAACAGAGCCGGGAAGCGCACCAGCGAGAAAGGCGGTGCGAAAGCGAGGGCTGGGCCGATGCGCAAAGTCAGCAGAAGCGCGCCGCAGATCCAGGCCGGGAGCGAGGCCATTTCAGCCGAGCTGCGCGATCATCTGGAAGCTCGACAGCGCGAACTGGGTGATCCGCCCGATCATCCACGGCCCCAGGGCGACCAGGACGAGAGCCGAGACGAACAGCTTCGGAACGTAGGAGAGCGTCATCTCCTGGAGCTGAGTCGCGACCTGCAGGATGCTGATCAGCAATCCCACCGCCAACGCGGCGATCAGCACCGGCGCCGCGATGATGATCGTGCTCCACAATAGTCGGTTTATCAGACCGACCGCTTCGTCCGCCCCCACGACTCGTCCCCTTTTCCCCGCGCCATCGATGGCATGATTTTCCGTGCGGGATCAAGGCGGTGAATGGAAAAGTCTCGTATACGTGGGTTCGCCCTTCGCGGGGACGCTCGTCTACCTCTCTTGGGTAGCTCTAGGCGAGCGGGCGCAGTTCATCCGCCGGCCGTCGAGGACGCCTCTTAGACTCTTCATCGAAATTGGGGAGAGGATTGCGGCGGGTTCCTCAGGCGGCTTTGAGCAGTTGCCCCGCGCCGGTCGCACGGCCAGGGCCGGGGAGTGCCTGTCGCCACGCCCGGCGCACGGCCGCCAGTTCGCGCCGGGCGGAATCCTGGTCGACGGGCGAGGAGTGGTCGGAGGCGAACTCCATGCGGTGCACGGCGCAGGCGGCACGCATCGCCAGCGCGTGGAGCGCCGAAGGCGCCTGCGCCATCGCGAGGAAATCGGCCGCCGCATAAAGCCGCCGTCTGGCGCTCGCCTCCACCGGCACACCGCCGGCAGCGGCATCGAGCAGGTCGCAGACCTGCCGGCAATGCATTTCCATCGACCACCCCCCGGTTGTCGAAGGCGGCTCTAGCGGCGGCTGGTTAACGCCCGGTTTAGCGTCTTGAGGCGCTCAGCTGCCGAAGCCGCGGCCGAGGAAGCCCGGCACCGGGCCGTTCCAGCCTTCGTCCTCGCCTGCCGGCTCGGCCTCGCGCGGAGCGGCGGGCGCGGCCGGGCGCTCGCCGCGCGCCTTGCGGGCGGGGCGCTCGGCCACCGGTTCGGCTTCGGCCGCCGGGGCAGGCTTGCGCGGGCGGCGCGACCGCTCGCGGCGCGGCTCGGCTTGCCTCTCTTCCGCCTCCGGCTCGTCACGGGGCTCGGCCTGCCCAGGCTTCGCCGCAGCGGCGTCGACGGGACGGATCTGGGTGCCGATCAGCTTCTCGATCGCCTCGACGGCTTCGGCGTCGGCGGGCGTGGCGAGGGTGATGGCGATACCGGTCTTGCCGGCGCGGCCGGTGCGGCCGATGCGATGGATGTAGTCGTCCGGATGCCACGGCACGTCGTAGTTGAAGACGTGGCTGACGTCCTTGATGTCGAGGCCGCGGGCGGCGACGTCGGAGGCGACGAGGATGTTGATCTCGCCGTCCTTGAAGCGGTCGAGCTCGCGGATGCGTTCCGGCTGCTCCATGTCGCCGTGGATCTCGCCCGCCCTCAGGCCCGCGCGCTTCAGCTCCTTGGCAAGCTCCCGCACGGTCGTCTTGCGGTTGGAGAAGACGATGGCGGTGCGCACGTCCTGGCCCCTCAGCCGGTCCTCCAGCACCTGCTTCTTGCGGCGCGCGTCGACCTTGAGCAGGCGCTGGTCGATCGAGGCGTTGGCCGTGGCCGGGCGGGCGACCTCGATCGTCTTCGGGTTCGAAAGGAACTTGTCGGCAAGCTTCTTGATCGGCCCGGGCATCGTAGCCGAGAAGAGCAGGGTTTGGCGGACCGCCGGCAGCTTCGAGCAGATCTCCTCGATGTCCGGGATGAAGCCCATGTCGAGCATCCGGTCGGCTTCGTCGATGACGAGGAGGCTGCAGCCGTTGAGCATGATCTTGCCGCGGCCGAACAGGTCCATCAGCCGCCCGGGCGTGGCGATCAGCACGTCCACGCCCTTCTCGAGCTTCTTGATCTGATCGGCCATGTTGGTGCCGCCGATCAGCAGCGCCATGTTGAGCTTGTGGTATTTGCCGTACTTCTCGAAATTCTCCGCCACCTGCATCGCCAGCTCGCGCGTCGGCTCGAGGATCAGCGAGCGCGGCATGCGGGCGCGGCTGCGGCCTTCGCCGAGGATGTCGATCATCGGCAGCACGAAGGCGGCGGTCTTGCCGGTGCCGGTCTGGGCGATGCCGATCAGGTCCTTCCCCATCAGCACGGACGGGATCGCCTGGCGCTGGATCGGCGTCGGATCGGTGTAGCCGGATTCCCCGACGGCGCGGAGCAATTCGTCTGAAAGGCCGAGATCGGCAAAGCTCATGTAAGGTTCGTTTCCGGAAGAGAGGCTGGGGGCTCAGGGCGCCGCCCGGGGCCGCGGAGCGGCTTGTGCCGAGGCGGGCGGCAAAGTCAAGCGAAGCTCAGTCGCGGCGGCTCAGCCTCAGCGTCTTGAACTTGTCGATGCCGCAGGCGCCGCCCATGCGCGAGCGAATGACGTCGCGGTCCGCGCAGATCAGGCCGTCGGGGCTCGGGCTGACGTAGAAGCCGTGATAATAATCGAGCGCGGGGCAACTCGATTCGAGCTTCGCGCGGAGGCGGGTGCGGTCGCGAAGGATCAGGTCGACGCTGTTCTGGTCGACGACAGTGGCCGCGATGACCTGCCGCGCCTGGACGCATTTGGGCCCCTTCTTCTCCTTCCACTGAACGGCGGCGGGCGCGTCCGGCGCGTCCCGGACGGCGGGCGAGACGCGCACGACGATCTGCTCGCGTACGATCAGCTGCGCATATTGCGGCGGCGCCGGCGCGGCCGCGGGCGGCGCCGCTGCGCCGGCGTCCAGCAGCAGCATCGCCAAGGCGAGCGCTCTCAACATGCCAATGGCTCCATCAGCCGGCGAATCGGGCCAAGCGCTTGAACATGCGATTAATCCGTGCCCTCCGGGTGGAGAGACTAGCCCAGCGGGCAGCCGTCGCCAATCTCCGCCTCACCGGCGCAAGGCGGCTTGCGGAAGCGCCGAATCGCCCATAGGAGTCGCCGCCGCATCCAGGGCGGCCGGGGGACGGCCGCTCTCCAACGCACAGACACGGAGATCAGACATGGCGAGCCAGCCGCCGGCCAACGCGTTGCCGCTCTTCTACGGCGACCTGCAGCCGCTCTCGAGCACCCTTCATCCCAATCACAAGCAGCGCCGCATCGACAAGGCGCCGTTCCTCGCCAACGGCCATGCCATCCCGATCACGATCGACGAGTTCGTCTCCGTCCAGCGTTTCTACCCGCTGATCTTTTCGACCGGCGAGAGCCCGGTGCCGCTGGCGCTGATGGGACTCAACGACGGTGTCAACGTCTTCGTCGATGAAGAAGGCAAGCTGCTCGACGAGAATGCCTACATTCCGGCCTATGTACGCCGCTATCCGTTCATGCTCGCCCGCCTGCAGCCGGACGCGGAAGAGCTGTCGCTCTGCTTCGATCCGACCAGCGGGCTGGTCGGCGACGACGTCGAGGACGGCGCCGCGCTGTTCGAGGACGGCAAGCCGAGCGAGACGACCAACTCGATCCTCAAATTCTGCGAGGAGTTCGAGCTCTCCGCCCAGCGCACCGTGTCGTTCGTCAACGAGCTGCGCCAGAGCGGCCTGCTCATGGAAGGCGAGGTGTCGATCCAGCCGACCGGCGCCGAGCAGCCGTTCGTGTACCGCGGCTTCCACATGGTCAACGAGGAGAAGTTGCGCGAGCTGCCGGCCGACGAGGTCCACCGCATGAACCAGAACGGCATGCTGCCGCTGATCATGGCCCACCTCTTCTCGCTGCCGATGATCCGCGACATCTTCGGCCGGCAGACGATGCTGGGTCTCACTCCGGGAATTTCCCCAGAGGGGGTCGTGCTCGAAGGGGCCTTGAACTAAGGCGCAAAGAGCCCATATTGCTGATGACGCGCTGAGGCATCCCCCTTTGCAGCAGCGCGTTACGCCC
>JAFAZM010000230.1 GCA_019239785.1 Sphingomonadaceae bacterium | reverse complement strand
GGCCTTCGCCCCTACACGCTCGAGAAGGCCAAGATGTACGGCTTCGACGCGCCCTATCTAGAGGCGTGCCTCTAAGCCGCTGCAAAGCCCCCGAATTCGCATCTTCCTGGGCTGCGTGCCAGGCGGCTCCAGCCCGGCTGTTCCGATGCGGGACGCGGGCCTTTTCGTGCAGCTTGACTAAAGCCCTGCTCCGGTCATCATTCCCGGCCATCGCGTTTGCGGCGAATCGCCAAGAAAAGAGTGCCGTTTTCAAAGTGATGCGCGCCGGATGACTTGCCCGCGACGGGCGGATGACAGGGGTGTGAGATGAACTGCGAGGACGAACCGAAATACGACCGGCCGCCGCCCAGCGACAATCCCCCGGACGAGCCGCGGCACGGCCCGCCGCCCCCAAGCCATCACGAGAAGCATGACAGGGACGTGCCGGCCGACGGGCGCTGCAAGCGCCTCGCGCGCGAGGTGGACGAACAGCTGCACGGCCTCTCCCGCCTCCAGAACCACATGCTGCCCTGCGAGGGCCGGCAGGAGGAATATAAGGTCGAGCCGCTCAACATCCCCCGGATCGAGCCCTGGGTGACGATCAGCTGGGGCGACAGCAAGTGCGACTGCATCGAGAGCGACGACACCGAGATCATGTATCTCACCGTCTGCAATCCCTATTCGAACCTGACCCTCTCCAACGTCAGCATCCAACAGGTGATCGTCGTCGACGGCGACGGCAAGGCGGTGGCGAAGCTGCCCAATGGCGATCCGTGCATCGAGCTCGTCCCGCTCGGCCCCTATTATTTCGGGGACATCCCGCCCGGCTCCTGCCTCAGCCGCCAGTTCCTGATGCGGCTGCGCGGCGCGCTCGGCGGCAAGCACCGCATCCTGCTGCGCGGCATCTGCTTCGACGCCTGCGTGCACGGCGACAATGACGGCTGCTTCGCCTTCGACGTCTGCAAGGACTGATTGGTCTCGGGGTCATCCCGGCGAAGGCCGGGACCCATGAACACGGTAGGTTAGGATAAGCGAAAGCCTGGTCGCCTCATTTTTCGAGGCCGATGTTCATGGGTCCCGGCCTCCGCCGGGATGACTCCATTCTGGGAGCCGAAGCCAGGTGTGGTGCGCCCGCCCCCTAACCTCCCCGCCACGCGCTCACCGCCAGGATCAGGAAGATCAGCGTGGCGAACATGCAGACGAAGTGGAGGCCGCGCCACGGCACCCAGCCGGGATCGTCCAGGCGCGTCCGGCGCTGACGGAGCCGGTCGGCGAGGCCGGTGACGACCGCAAGCGCGAACGCCGCGCCGTCGGCGCTCCACAGCCAGGCTTGAACCGTCATGCAATCTTCCCCCAAGAGCGATTTCAGGTCGGATGGACTCATCCGGCCACTCGGGATCGCGGCAATGCAATGCGCGGCCCGAGACGTTTCTATCTAGGGAGAAGATGATGAAGCGCCAGCCTGCCGCCGCCTTTTTCGCCGCCGCCGCCCTACTGCTCGGCGGCGCGGCCGCCGCAGCGCTGGCGCAGCGGAGCGGCAGCGCCGCCGCGCGGCAGGGCGCGCTGGCCGCCGCGATCGCCGCTCCCTCCCGCACCCCGGCCAATGTCGCGCGCGACCGCTATCGCCATCCGCTCGAGACCCTCTCCTTCTTCGGCGTGCGCCCGTCCGACACATTGGTCGAGATCTGGCCGAGCGGTGGCTGGTATACGGAGGTCCTCGCCCCCTATCTCGCCCGCGGCGGCGGCCGTTATTACGCCGCCTCGATGGGCACGAACGGCAATGACGGGATGCGGCGGATGATGGCCGCCAATCCGGCGCTCTATGGCGCCATCGTCCCGGTCGCCTTTCCCGCCTGGGAGCCGTCCGAGCCGCGCGTGCCGGACGGCAGCGCCGACGTCGTCCTTACCTTCCGCAACGTGCACAATTGGCTGGTCGGCTACCGGCGGGACCGCCACCCTTATGCCGAGGAGGCGTTCCGCCAGATGTTCGCGATGCTGCGCCCGGGCGGCACGCTGGGCATCGAGGATCATCGCCTGCCGGAGGGCGCCGATCCGGCGCGCGAGGGAAGCAGCGGCTACGTCAAGGTCTCGACCGTGCGCCGGCTCGCCGAGGCGGCCGGCTTCCGCTTCGTCGGCGCCTCCGAGATCAACGCCAATCCGCGCGACACGGCCGACTGGCCGGAGGGCGTCTGGACATTGCCCCCGACCTACCAGCTCGGCGACCGGGACCGCGCCCGCTACGCCGCGATCGGCGAGAGCGACCGGATGACGCTGCGCTTCGTGAAGCCGGCCGCGCCCCTTACCCGCCGCCGGCGCTGAGCGCGAGCCGCTGGAAATCCGGCAGGTCGCGCAGATTGGCGAGCCGGGAATCGATGCGCAGGCCGACCAGATAGGGGTCGCGATCGTGCACGGCGACGTCCAGCGCGTGCATCGCCTCGCGCTGGCGGCCGGCCATCGCGTAGGTGACGGCCAGATCGAAGGCATGCTCGCGGCCGGCGGCGTAGAGCGCGCGCTGCCGCTCCAGCATCGCCTCGAACATCGCCGGCCCGCCGCCGGCCGCATAGCCGCGCGTCGCCGCGTCGACGATCGACTGGCGATCCGCGCTCCCGGTCAGCCGCGCTGCGATCCTCTCCTCGGCGAGATAGGCGGGATAGTCGCTTTGGGCGAGATGGATGCCGGCGAGATAGGCGTGCGGCGAGAGGTAAGCGGGGTCGGCCGCCTCCATCTGGCGCAGCAGTGCGATCGATTCCGCGGCGCGGCCGGCCGCGAAGAGGATCAGGGCCTTGTCGGCGAGGATCGATTGCGATTGCGGCTCGAGCCGCTGCGCCGCGTTGATCTGCTCCAGGGCGGCGGGGACGTCGCCCGCATGATAGAGCGCGGACGCATACCAGTGCCGTGCGCCGGCCGAGGCCGGATCGAGCGCGATCGCGCGGCGAAAGCCGCTGAGCCCCGCCGCGAAATTGCGGTCGTAGAAGAAGGTGATGAACGCCTGCGCGGCATGGGCGTCGGCCAGGGAATCGTCGAGCGCCAGCGCCCGTTCCGCCGCCGCGCGCGCGCGCGGATAGGCGATCGTGTCCGGCACGCCGGCATATTCGCGCAGCAGCAGGTGGCAATTGGCGAGGCCCGCATAGGCCTCCGCATAAGCCGGATCGCGGCGGATCGCCTCGCCGAACAATTGGACCGCGCGATTGAGGCTTTCGGGCGTGCGCCGCTCGAAATTGTAGCGGCCGGCGAAATAGAGATCGGCCACCGGCTGCGACGGCTGGTGGTGCGTCGGCGCGGCCGGGCCGAAGCCGCGCAGCGCCAGCGCGCCGCCTGCCGCCGCAACGAGCAGAGCGGCGGCGGCCGCGATCCGCACGGACCGGCGTTGCAGCGGCCGGGCCGCCTCGGCCGATGCGGCCGGCTCGCCCTTCAGCCACAATTCGAGCTCGGCGGTTTCGGCATAGACGGTGGACTTGGCGCCGCCCGGCAGGCGGTGGACGGGCAGGCCGCGCTTCACCTCCCAGCGCTTCACGGTACGCTCGTCGGCCCCGAAGAAGGCGGCGATCTCCTTCCAGCTTTTCAGCCGTCCGCTCCGCCCCGATCCGTTGCCGTTCAGCGCCATGCCCCGAAATGCCCCGATCTGTCCCGTCCTACCTTTAGCACCGATTGCGGCGGCCGGTTAGCCTGACCCGGAGCCGGCGCGTGTCCGTCGGCACGTTGGGGAGGCTGTTCGATGCAAATTCGCTGGCTTGCCGCCGTTCTGGCCTTGACGATGCCCACAATGGCGGGCGCGCAGAACTGGTCGGGTTTCTATCTCGGGGCCGACGTCGGCGTCTCGAGCGGCAAGCTCCATGCCGGCGGGGCGGATTCGGTCTTCCAGCTCACCAACATCAACCCGCCGGGAAGCCAGCCGCTGACCGTCGTTCCGGGCACGACCATCGCCTATTCGGCCTCCGACCACCGCACGGGCTTCGTCTATGGCGGGACCGCCGGCTTCCTCATCCAGACCGGCAATTGGCTGTTCGGGCTGGAGGGCGACGGGCACGGGCCGCGCAACTCGGGGGCGGTTTCCGTCGCCGTGGCCAAGCCGGCCACCTCGCTCGAGCCGCCGGGGACGGTCACGATCAATCGGGACGCCCGGATCTCCTGGGACTGGTCCGCCCGCGGCCGGATCGGCTACTCCTGGGGGCCGAGCATGATCTATGCGGCCGGCGGCGTCGCCGGCGCGCGCATCCGGCTGCGCGGCGCGGACACCTATCTGGTGCCGGCTGGCAATGCCGCGCCAAGCGCCGGCAATGCGCCCTTCGCCACCCCGACGATCGGGCCGGTCGTCATCGCATCGTCCCAGCGCGGTACGCTCACCGGCTGGACGGCGGGCGTTGGCGGCGAGCATCAGGTCGCAAGCCATGTCAGCATCGGCCTCGACGCGCGCTACAGCGACTATGGCAAGCACAATGTCGACCTGGGCACCTGCATCCCCAACACCGCATGCCCGAACGCCACGGTCAGCGGCGGCACGATCACCTTCCCGGCCGGCACGTCGCCGGGGTCGATCAGCCTCGGCACGAGCGACGCCTATCCCGGCGCCTCGCCGGGGGTGACGCGAATCAGCCTCAACGAATGGCGCCTGTCGGCGCGGCTGATCTTCCGGTTCTGAGATTTGACCTTTCCTCCCTGTCGCCGAAGGCGATGGGGAGGATAGGGCGCGGTCTCACCCCGCCAGCTTGTTCAGCTTCTGCTGCAGCTCCGCGAGCTGGGCCTTGAGGTCGTCAAGCTCGGCCCGGGTGTCGTCGTTCGCCTTGGGTGCGGACTTGCCGGCCTGGGCGGCGCTGGTGAACATTTCCATGTTGCGGCGCGCCATTTCGGTGAAGGGATTGGCGGCGAAGGCGCCGGCCATGGCCTCGCGGAACTGGCTCTGGTTGCGCTGCAGCGCCTCCCGCGAGGCTTCGAGATATTGCGGCACCACCGCCTGCATCTGATCGCCGTACATCGAGATGAGCTGGCGCAGGAAATTGACCGGCAGCATGTTCGTGCCCCGCGCTTCCTCCTCCATGATGATCTGGGTGAGGACGCCGCGGGTCAGGTCCTCGCCGGTCTTGGCGTCGACCACTTTGAACTCGCGTTTCTGGCGGACCATCTCGGCGAGGCGCTCGAGCGTGATGTAGGATGAGCTTTCGGTATCGTAGAGGCGCCGGTTCGCATATTTCTTGATGATGATCACGCCGTCATCGGACCGGGACCCCGCCATGCAACCATCCTCCGCTGAGGCGACGGCTCTAGCACCAAAGTTTGCCGCACCGCAACATCGCCCCCGGCCGCTCCCTTTGTTCCTGGAGATGCTGCGCGAGCAGACCGCAGCAAATCCGGCGCGGATGAAGGCGGCCCTGGAGGGCCTCAGGAAATATCAGCAGGCCGAGCGCCCGCCCCCGCCGCCGCTGCTGCCGGCGATCGCCGAGGCCCGGGGCGCGGTGCTGCGCGACTATGGCGGCGGCGGGCCGCCATTGCTGGTCGTGCCCTCGCTGATCAACCCCCCGACGGTGCTCGACATGGGCGACCGCTCGCTGCTGCGCTGGCTTGCCGGCCGGGGGCGGCGCGTGCTGCTGCTCGACTGGGGCTGGCCCGATGCGGCGCGGCGGGGGCTGTCGGTCGCAGGCCATGTCGAGCACATCCTGCTGCCGCTGCTCGCGGGGCTTGGCGAGCGGGCCGACCTGGTCGGCTATTGCCTCGGCGGGACGATGGCGCTCGCGGCCGCGCAGCTCGGCCCCGTGGCGCGCGTCGCCACGATCGCCGCGCCCTGGCATTTCGGCGGCTTCCCCGAAGAGTGTCGCGCCCAGCTCGCCCGGCTCTGGGCCTCGGCCCAGCCGACCGTCGAAGCGCTCGGCCTGCTGCCGATGGAGGTGCTGCAGGCGGCCTTCTGGAACCTCGACCCGGCGCGCACGATCGCCAAGTTCGAGGCCTTTGCCGCGCTCGAGGGCGAGGCCGCGCGGACCTTCGTCCGTCTGGAGGATTGGGCGAATGACGGCCCGCCTTTGTCCGAGGCGGCGGCGCGCGAAATGTTCGAAGGCCTGTTCCGCGACGATCTCAGCGGTGGCGGCCAATGGCTGGTGGCCGGCGCGGCGATCGCCCCCGAATCGCTCTCCGTGCCTTTGCTCAACATCGTCTCGACCAGCGACCGCATCGTCCCCGCCGCGACCGCGGTCCGCGCCGGCGAGCGGCTCGATCTCGGCCTCGGCCATGTCGGCATGGTGGTCGGCTCCCGCGCGCAGGAATTGCTCTGGGAACCGCTGGCAGCCTGGCTTTCCCGCAGTGCAGCAAGCTGCTAGGGCTGCGCCGATTCCCTCTCCCGGTTCGGGGAGAGGGACAGCGGCCGCGGAGCGGCCGCAGGGTGAGGGCTCGAAGTAGGAGGCCCCCACCCTACATCAGGCCCTTACCCCGGCCCTCTCCCCTGCAGGGAGAGGGAGAAAGATCTGGAGACTCATCCATGACCGACGTCGTCATCACCGCCGCCAAGCGCACCCCGGTGGGCTCGTTCCTCGGCGCCTTCGCCGCAACCCCGGCGCACGAGCTCGGCCGCGTCGCGATCGAGGCCGCGCTCGAACAGGCGGGGGTCGCGCCGGAGGAGGTCTCCGAGGTCATCCTCGGCCAGGTGCTGACCGCCGGCCAAGGCCAGAATCCGGCCCGCCAGGCCTCGATGGGCGCGGGCATCCCGAAGGAGGTGCCGGCCTGGGGCGTCAACCAGGTCTGCGGCTCGGGCCTGCGCGCGGTCGCGCTCGCCAGCCAGGCGATCCAGACCGGCGACGCCGCCGTGGTCGTCGCCGGCGGCCAGGAGAGCATGAGCCTTTCCGCCCACGCCCAGAACCTGCGCGGCGGCACCAAGATGGGCGCGGTCGAACTGGTCGACACGATGATCAAGGACGGCCTGACCGACGTCTTCAACAATTATCATATGGGCATCACCGCCGAGAATCTGGCCGAGCAATACCAGATCACCCGCGACGAGCAGGACGCCTTCGCCACCGCCTCCCAGAACAAGGCCTCGGCGGCGCGCAGCTCCGGCCGCTTCAGGGACGAGATCGCGCCGGTGACGGTCAAGACCCGCAAGGGCGAGACCGTGGTCGATACGGACGAATATATCCGCGACGGCGTCGAGCAGGCGGGCCTTTCGGGTCTCCGCCCCGCCTTCAGGAAGGAGGGCACAGTCACCGCCGCCAACGCCTCCGGCCTCAACGACGGCGCCGCGGCACTCGTGCTGATGAGCCGCGAGGAGGCCGAGCGCCGCGGCGCGCCGATCCTCGCCCGGGTGGCGAGCTGGGCCTCGGCCGGCGTCGATCCCTCGATCATGGGCATCGGCCCGGTGCCCGCGTCGAAGAAGGCGCTGGAGAAGGCCGGCTGGACGATCGCGGACCTCGACCTGATCGAGGCGAACGAGGCCTTTGCCGCCCAGGCGCTCGCGGTCGGCAAGGAGCTCGGCTGGGAGTCGGACCGGGTCAACGTCAATGGCGGCGCGATCGCGATCGGCCACCCGATCGGCGCCTCCGGCGCCCGCGTCCTCACCACCCTGATCTACGAGATGCAGA
>JAFAZM010000403.1 GCA_019239785.1 Sphingomonadaceae bacterium | reverse complement strand
GACCAACATCGTCGAGACCCACATGAGCCGGCTGCGCGCCAAGCTGAACGAGGGCGGGGCCGAGGACCTGATCGAGACGGTTCGAGGCGTCGGTTATCGGATGCGCTGCCCGTGAGGGCGTTCCTGCGCAGCGCCGCCTATCGGATCGCATTCGTCTATTCGGCGGCGTTCGCCCTCGCCATCGCGCTGCTCGGCCTGATCGTCTTCTGGGCGATGCACCTTGCCTTCGAGCGACAGCTCGAGGGGGTGCTCAGGGACGAAGCCTCCTCGCTCGTCCTCGAATATCGCTCCGACGGCCCGAGCGAGCTCCGCGGCGCCATTGCCGAGCGCGAAGCGATGCGGTCGAGCAACGCGCTCTTCTATGCACTTTTCTCGCCCGATGGCCGGCGGATCGCCGGCTCGCTGCGTACAGACCGGCCGGACACAGGCTTTCGAACCATCACCTTCATCGACCCTCGCGAGGGGCCCGACCGCGCGCTCGCTTATGCGGTCAACCTGTCCGACGGCTCGACGTTGGTCGTGGCAGCCGATCGGGAGCAACTCGAGCAGATCGACAAAACGGTCCTCGCGATGTTCGGCGCCGGTTTTGCGGCAATCATCGTGCTTGGCCTCGCCGGTGCGCTCCTGCTCGGCTCCTATCTGCGACGGCGGCTGGGGGCGATCAGCGGCGCTGCCGAAGCGATCGTCATCGGCGACATCAGCAAGCGCGTCCCGATCGGCTCTCGCGGCGACGAGTTCGATCGGCTGGGGGGCTCGCTCAATGCGATGCTCGACCGGATCGCCGGCCTCGTCGGCAATCTCCGTCAGGTGTCGAGCGACATCGCCCACGATCTGCGCACGCCGCTGGCCCGCCTTCGCAATCAGCTGGAGGCAGGGCTCCGCGAAGGCGCCGCCGACACGGCCCAGCAGGAGGTGATCAGGAACGCGATCCTGCGGGTCGACGAGGTCCTCAGCCTGTTCGCTGCAATCCTCAGGATCTCGGAGGTCGAGAGCGGCGCGGTCCGGCTTGGCTTCCAAAACGTCGATCTCAGCGACCTCGTCCGCGATCTTGCCGAAAGCTATGCCCCGGCCGTCTCCGATGATGGCGGGTCGCTGCGCTGGACGGTCGAGCCCGGGATCCTGATCGACGGAGACCGTGAGCTGCTCGCCCAAGCGACGATCAACCTGATCGAGAACGCCCAGCGCCACACGCCTCCCGGCACCGCGATCCAGGTCACGCTGTCGCGCCGGAACGGAGGCGCGCGCCTGCTGGTGGCGGACGATGGACCTGGCGTGCCGGCCGCCGATCGGGAGCGCATCGTGCAGCGGTTCACGAGGCTGGAGGGCAGCCGGTCGACGCCGGGCTACGGCCTCGGGCTCAATCTGGTCGCGGCCATCGCACGGCTTCACGGGGCGAGGCTGGCCTTCGGGGACAATGCGCCCGGCCTCGTCGTCACGCTCGAATTTCCCGGGGTTGCAGCATGAAGCGCTGGACGATCGCGCTTGGCTTGCTGGTGGCGGGCTGCGCAACCTACCGCCCGGAGCCGCTCACGGAGTCGCCGCCGACCCTGGCCCCGCCCGTCGCTGCGATCATCGCGCGCGATGCCGCCGCGATCGAACGGCCGTTTCTGAGGCCGGCAATTATCGACCTGTCCCAGCCGCTCGACGCGAACGCGGTGGCGACTCTGGCCGTGCTGCTGAACCCCGACCTCAGGGCGCAGCGCCAGCGCGCCGGAGTCGCCGACGCCCAGGCATTTGCGGCAGGATTGCTCCCCGATCCCACTTTCAGCTTCGGCGCCGACCAGGTGCTGTCGGGTCCCGATCCCCTGCTCGGCCTCGCGTCCACGTTAGGCTTCAACCTCAATGCGCTGCGCACCCGGCGCGTTGCCCGCGCGCAGGCCGAAGCGCAGGCGAGGCAGGTCCGCCTCGATCTCGCCTGGGCGGAATGGCAGATTTCGGGCCAGGCGCGGATCCAGGCCGCCAAGGTCGTCGAGCTCGAGAAGGCGGAAGGGCTTGCCCGCGCCAGCCGGGATTCCGCGCAATCGATCCTCGATCGGATGCTGCGCGCAGCCGGCCGCGGCGACATCCTCCCCGACCAGGTGCAGGCGGCGAGGCTCGCGGCCTTCGACGCGGCCGACCGGCTCCGGACGGCCGAGCGGGACCTCGCCACGGCCCGTTCGGAGCTCAGCAGGCTGATGGGTCTTCCGCCCGGCTACCCGCTTCGCTTGGCTTCGGTGATGCCTTCCCCGCCGGCGCCCGACGCCGCCGCTCTCTTCGCGATCGCGCAGCGCGAGCGCGCCGACCTTCAGGCGCTGCGGGCCGGCTATGCGGCGCAGGAGGCGGCGGTCCACAAGGCGGTGCTCGACCAATTTCCCACGCTCGATCTCACGATCAACGGCGCCCGCGACACCGCCGGCAATCTGACGATCGGGCCATCGGTCGCCTTCACGCTTCCCTTGTGGAACCGCAATCGCGGCGGCATCGCGGTCGAGCGCGCGACCCGCGCGCAGCTCCGGGCCGAATATGAAGCCCGCTTGTTTCAAACGCGGGCCGAGATCGCCGCGGCGGTGGATGCGCTGACGGTGCTCAGGCGGCAGCGCGAGGCGATCCTGCGCGATCTTCCGGCGTTGGAGCGGTTCGCTTCGGCCAACCGCCATGCGGCCGACCGCGGCGATCTGTCGCTGGTCACCGCGATGAACGCCGAGCAGGCGGCGCGCGACAAGGAGATCCTGCTCGCGCAGGCCGAGCAGGGCATCGCCGAACAGACCATCGCGCTCGAGCTGCTCACCGGCGTCCCCCAGGAGGCATGGACAAGATGAAGCCTATCCCTCCCTTGCTTGCCCTCTTTGCACTGGCTGCCTGTTCCGGCGACGGCGCGACCGAGAACGAGGTCGAGCCAAGCGCGCTGGTCCGCCTCGCGCCGGCCCAGGCCGCGTCGGTCCAGGCCACGGTGACGATTTACGGCACCGCGGACGCCGGCGCTTCCGGAACGGTCATCCTGTCGGCGCCGCAGGAGGCGATCGTCGCCGCCATCGATGCGCCGATGGGCAGCGCCGTCGGCCGCGGGCAGGTCGTGGCGCGCCTCGCGGCAGGACCCTCGGCAAGGCTGGAGGCGGCCCGCGCTGCGGCCGATGCGCGGACGGCGCAGCTCGCTTTCGCCCGCGCGCAACGGCTGCGCGCGGATGGGTTGGTCGGCAATGCCGAGGTGGAGGCCGCCCGCTCTGCCGCGCAGTCGGCCGCCGCGACGCTCGCCAGCCTGTCGCAGCGCGAAGCGGCGATGACCCTGAGGGCGCCCACGGCCGGCCATGTCTCCGCCGTCACCGCGAGCCTCGGCAGCCTGGTCGCGGCCGGAACGCCGGTGGTCTCGATCGTGCGCGCGGGCAATCTGCGTGCCCGGTTCGGCGTCGACCCGGCCTTGGCGCGCCGCATCGCGCCCGGCGCTTCGGTGAGGATCACGCCGTCCGGCGGCGGGGCCGCGTTCACCGTCGCGGTGCTTTCGGTGGATCCGGCCGTCGATCCGCAAACCCGGCTTGCGTCCGTGTTCGTGAACCTTCCGGCCGGCGCGGGGATCGGCGCCGGCGAGCCTTTGACCGGTGAGCTCGGCGTGGCCACCCCCGGCAGCGCGCTGACCATCCCCTATGCGGCTTTGCTCGACGAAGGCGGCCAGGCCTATGTCTTCGTGGTCGAGGGCGGCGTCGCGCACCGGCGCGATGTGGTCGCCGGACCTGGCGACGGCCGTCGCGTCGTCATTCAGAGCGGGCTGCGCGCCGGCGAGACGGTCGCGGTCGAGGGCGTGACTGCCGTCGAGGACGGCATGCACGTGCGCACCCGATGACCCGGTTCCTCAGCGCCCACGCACGCGCCATCTGGCTTGCCGCGATCCTGCTGACGCTCGGCGGCATCGTCGCCGCGACCCGGCTGCCGGTGAGCCTCTTCCCGCATATCGACTATCCGCGGGTGGTTGTGTCGGTCGACGCCGGCGATCGCGATGCCTCCCAGATGGCAGCGGAGATCACCCGGCCGGTCGAGATCGCCCTGCGCGGGGTGCCCGGCGTCACCCGCATCCGCTCGACGACCAGCCGCGGGTCGGCCGAGGTCGGCGTCAATTTCAACTGGGGCGAGGACATGGTCGCCGCCACGTTGGCGACCCAAAGCGCGCTCGCAACGATCCTTCCCGATCTGCCGCAAGGCACCAGGTTCAGCGTCCGCCGGTCCGACCCGACCATCTTTCCGGTGCTTGGCTTCGCTCTGACCTCGCGAACCCTCGATCCGGTCGCCCTCAGGCAGATCGCCGAGTTGCAGATCCGCCCGGCCCTGACTTCGGTGCCCGGCGTCGCCGGGATCGACGTCCTTGGCGGCGCGCCCCGCGAGATCGCCGTCGACGTCGACCCGGGCCGGCTGCAGGCGCTTGGCGTCAGCCTGCCCGACGTCGCCTCGGCGCTGACCCGCTCCAACCTGGTCCGTGGCGTCGGTCGGATCGAGGATCGCCACCGGCTCTATCTGCTGCTGGTCGAGGACCGGGCGACCACGATCAACGAGCTCGCCGCCCTGCCCGTGCGCGCCGGGACCGCCGCGCCCCCAAATCCGAGCCCGGTCCCGGGAGCGCCGGCGGCGGTGCCGGCGGCGAGCGTCGTCACGCTCGGCCAGGTGGCTGACATCCACCCCTCGTCGGCGCCCGTCTTCACCCGCGTCACCTCGGGCGCGCGCGATGCGGTGCTGATCAACGTCCGCCAGTCGCCGACCGGCGACAGCGTCGCGATCGTGCAGGCCGTCAACGCGCGGCTCGCCCAGCTTCAGCTGCCGCCGAGCGTCGCCGTCGCCGCCTTCTACGACCAGTCGGAGCTGGTCAGCGGGGCCGCAAACGCGGTGCGCGACGCCATCCTGCTCGGCGCGCTGCTCGCGGGCCTGGTACTGTTCCTGTTCCTGCGCTCGTTCCGTCTGATGGTGATCACGGGGATCACCCTCCCGGCCGTGCTCGCCGCCACCTGCCTGTTCCTGCTCGCGCTCGGCATGGGCTTCAACATGATGACCCTGGGCGGCATGGCCGCAGCGGTCGGGTTGGTTGTCGACGATGCCGTGGTGATGCTCGAGCACATGATGCGGCGCATGCAGGAGGGCCGCGCCGGAGACAGGACCGGCCTGCTCGCGGCCGCCGGCGAGATGGCGAAACCGCTCTATGGGTCGAGCCTCGCGACGATGATCATCTTCCTGCCGCTCGCCTTCGTCAGCGGCGTCACCGGCGGGTTCTTCAAGGCGCTCGCGCTGACCATGACGATCGCGCTCGGCCTGTCGCTGCTCTATGCGCGCTTCGTCATCCCGTTGCTCGCGGCCTATTGGCTGCGCGACAAGGATGTCGAGGCGGCCGGCAAGGCCGACCGGCTGATGGCGCGGATCGAGCGCGGCCATGCGCGCGCGGAGGATCGCGCCTTCGCCCGGCCTCTGTTGTTCGTCCTCGTCGTCGGCATCGGCATGGCCGTCCTCGGCGCGGTCGCGTGGACCCGAGTCCCGTCCGGGTTCATGCCGAAGATGGACGAAGGCGGCTTCGTCCTCGACTACAAGGCGCGGCCCGGCGCGGCGCTCAGCGACACCGACCGCCTGCTGCGCCAGGTCGAGCAGATCATCGCCGAGACGCCCGAGGTCGCCAGCTATTCGCGACGCACCGGCGTGCAGCTTGGCGGCGGTCTCACCGAAGCCGACGAAGGCGATTTCTTCATCCGGCTCAAGAGCGGCTCCCGTCGCCCGATCGAGGAGGTGATGACCGACATCCGGACCCGGATCGAGCAGCGCGTGCCCGGACTCGAGGTCGAGCTGATCCAGCTCATGGAGGATCTGATCGGCGACCTCACCGCGGTGCCGCAGCCGATCGAGGTCAAGCTGTTCAGCGACGATCCGGCCGTTCTCGCAGCGTCGGCCCATCGGGTCAGCGAAGCGATCGGAAGGGTGACCGGCGTGGTCGAGGTCGTCGACGGCATGCGGGTTGCCGGCGACTCGCTCAGCATCCGCATCCGCCCCGGAGCGCTTGCCCAGCAGGGTCTCGACGCCGACAGCGTCGCCTCCCAGGTCGAGGCGCTGGTCGGCGGAACGGCGGCGACGCGAATAAGGGCCGGGGAGCAGTTGCTCGACGTGCGCCTCCGCGCGCCGGCCGACATCAGGCAGCGCGCCGAGCAGATCGCCCGCCTGCCGCTCGTCGCGCCCGACGGCCATGGCCTGACCGTCGGCCAGGTCGCCGACGTGTCGGTCCAGGCTGGACAGCAGCAGCTGACCCGCGAGGATCTCTCGCCTTTCGTTGCCGTGACTGCGCGGCTGGAAGGCAGGGACCTCGGCTCGGCGATGCGCGATGTGCGCACGACGGTCGCGGGGCTCCACCTGCCGCCAAGCGTCAGGGTGGATTATGGCGGCCTCTATGCCGAGCAGCAGAAGAGCTTCACCGATCTCACCCTCGTCTTCGTCGCCGCGCTCTTCCTGATCGCCCTGCTGCTCACCATCCTCTACGAGCGGATCGTCTGGACCCTTGCCACCATCCTTACCGTCCTGCTCTCGGCGGCGGCGGTGCTGGTCGGACTTTGGATCACTGGCATCGAGCTCAACATCTCGGCGCTGATGGGCCTGACGATGGTGGTCGGGATGGTGACCGAGCTGGTGATCTTCTATCTGGCCGAGATCGACCCCGATCGCGCGATCGATGCCGATGCTCTCCGCGAAGCCGGCCGCAAGCGGCTGCGACCCATCATCATGTCCGCGCTGATCGCGATCCTGACCCTGACGCCGCTCGCGCTCGGGATCAGCCGCGGCGCCGGTCTTCAGCAGCCGCTCGCGACCGCGATCATCTTCGGGCTCACCGCGGCGGTGCCGCTGGTGCTGCTGTTCCTGCCGGGCGTGCTGCTGGCGGCGACCGGCCGCCGCGCGTCTCCGGGTTCACGGCCGGACATGCCGGGCGACGCGGCGTGAGGCGCCGGCGAACCGGGATTGCCGGAGCCTCGATCGTGCATTCGTGGCTGCAGTCCCGGCCGGCGCGCAAGCGGCAAGAGCCGGGGCGCATGAGGCTGGCCGACCGACTCCGCGTTTCGCCAAGCGGGTTTCCGCGAACGGCGGCGTCAAAGGACCGTCACGGCCGAGGGAGAAACAGATGATACGCGCCTTGCCATTGTTCGCCGCCGCTTTGCTGACCGCCCCTGCGGCGCCCCATGGAGTGCCCCAGCACGCGGTCACCGGCTCGATCGCCGGCCCGGACGGCGGCTGGGACCTGGCAAGCGTCGATCCCGCCGCGCGCCGCCTGTTCGTCGCCCGCAGCGGCGAGGTGACGACGGTCGAGCTCGGCGCCCATCCGCGGGTCCGCGCGATCGGGCATGTCGCGCGCGGCCATGCCGCGATCGCCTTGCCCGGCGGCCGGCTGCTCGCCACCAGCGGCAGCGAGGGCAAGGCCCGCATCTTCGATGCCGCCACTGGCGCGGACCTCGCCGAAGCGGCGGTCGGGCAGAATCCCGATGCGGCGATCTGGGACGCGCGGCTCGGCGCCGCCCTGGTGATGAATGCGCGCGGGGGCACCGTCTCGGTGGTCGATCCCGCGGGCGCCGTGCTGCGCACGATCGCGCTCGCGCCCGGGCTCGAGCTGCCCGCGCTCGACGAGCACGGCCTGCTCTACATCAACAATGAGGATGCGAACCTGATCCATGTCGTGGATCCGGCGACCGGCGCGGTGCGCGCGCCGATTGCGCTCACCGGCTGCGAGGGGCCGACCGGGCTCGGCTACGATCCCCGCACCCGGCTGCTGATCGCCGCCTGCGCCAACGGCAAGGCGGCGGTGGTCGATCCGGCCGCCGGCCGGGTGATCCAGCTGCTCGACATCGGCCGCGGGCCGGACACGGTGATGATCGATTCCGCGCGCCGCCTCGCCTTCATCCCCTGCGGCCGCGACGGCGAGCTCGACGTCATCCCGCTCGCGCGCGGCCGGCCGCTCGCGGTCGCCGAGCGGGTGCGCACCGAGACCGGCGCGCGGACCGGGGCGCTCGACCCGGTCACCGGCAATATCTATCTGCCCACCGCCCGCTTCGGTCCGCCGCCCGCCGCCGGCGGACGCGCGCCGCCGCTGCCGGGAACCTTCCACATCCTGGTCGTTGAAGCACGGTGACGCTGCCGCGATCGATGCCGGCGGACCGGCGCAAAGGGAGCATCGGATGAGCGCAGCGAACGAACGCGACTGGCAGAGCAAGGTCCCGGCGATCACGCTCGGCTTCTGGATCATCAAGATCCTGGCGACGACGCTCGGCGAGACCGGCGGCGACAGCGTGTCGATGACCTGGCTCGGCGAGACCACACCGGAGGCCGGCCAGACCTGGGGCAACGGCTATCTGATCGGGACGGCGATCTTCGGCCTGGCGCTGCTCCTGCTGGTCTGGCTGCAGATCCGCGCGCGGCGCTTCCACCCCTTCCTCTACTGGGCAACGATCGTCGCTTCGACCACGGCCGGCACGACCCTCGCCGACTTCGCCACCCGCAGCCTTGGCATCGGCTATCCGGGCGGCTCGCTGCTGCTGCTCGCTTTGGTGCTCGCCTCGCTCTTTATCTGGCACCGGTCACTGGGCACGGTCGACGTCGACACGATCCGCACGGCCAAGGCGGAAGCCTTCTACTGGCTGACGATCACCTTCTCGCAGACCCTCGGTACCGCGCTCGGCGACTGGGTGGCCGATTCCGGGCCCGGCTATAGCGGTGGCGCGCTGATCTTCGGCGCCGGCCTCGCCCTGCTCGCCGCGCTCTATTTCTGGACCAGCGTCAGCCGCGTGCTCCTGTTCTGGGCGGCGTTCATCCTGACCCGGCCGCTCGGCGCGACGGTCGGCGACTTCCTCGACAAGCCGGTGGCGAAGGGCGGGCTCGAGCTCAGCCGGCCGCTGGCGACGGCGGCGCTGGCGATTGCCATCATCCTGCTGATCCTGATCCTGCCGCAGCGCCCCGGCGGCCATCCGGGCGAAACGGAGCGCCCCGCGCCTTGAGACGCTGGCGCGCCTTCCTCTCCGCCGAACGGGCGCTGCTGATCGCCTTGCTGCTGCTCGGCGGCGCCCTCTTCGCCTTCTTCCAGCTCGCCTCCGAGGTGGCCGAAGGCGACACGATGGCGCTCGACCGCTTCATCCTGGTCGGCCTGCGCATGCCGGGAAACCCCGCCATTCCGCGCGGACCGGCCTGGCTGCCCGAGGCGATGACCGACCTCACCGCCTTCGGCAGCCCGACCGGGCTGCTGCTGATCGGCGGCCTGGTCATCTGCTATCTGCTGCTCGCCGGCAAGATGCGGACCGCCCTGTTCATCCTCGCGGCGACGGCCGGCGGCGGGCTGCTCGGCAGCTTGCTCAAGCTCGTCTATGCGCGGCCGCGGCCGACCCTGGTGCCGCATCTCGCCGACGTGACCTCGGCGAGCTTCCCGAGCGGCCACGCCACCGATTCGGCGATCGTCTACCTGACCCTTGCCGCCTTGCTCGCACGCACCGTCGAGACGCGCGCGCTGCGCCTCTACATCATCGGCGCCGCGATCGGGCTGACCCTGCTGATCGGCAGCTCGCGCGTCTATCTCGGCGTGCACTGGCCGAGCGACGTCGTCGCCGGCTGGACGTTCGGCGCGGCCTGGGCCTTCGCCTGCTCGGTCGCTTATGGCCGATGGGTCGGGCGCCCGGGGAGCAGTGAGCCGACTGTCGGCCACAAAATCTAGAGGCAATTCTATCCTCCCTGTCGCCGAAGGCGATGGGGAGGAAGCTCAAAGATCCGCGGTATAGCTGGCGCAGGCCTGCGGCGTGCCGCCGCGATAGCCGCGCATCAACGCCTCCTGGCGCTGGGCCGAGGTGCCGTGGGTGAAGCTCTCGGGGACGACGACGCCCTGGGAAGCGCGCTGCAGCGTGTCGTCGCCGATCGCGGCGGCGGCGCGCATCCCTTCCTGCAGGTCGCCCGGCTCCATCGCATTCTGCTCGCGCGAGGCCCAGACGCCGGCATAGCAATCGGCCTGCAGCTCCATCCGCACCTGGATCGCGTTCGATTCGGCCTCGCTCGCCCCCGATTGCGCGCGGCGCACCCGGTCCTCGATTCCGGTCAGGGTCTGGACGTGATGGCCGACCTCGTGCGCGACGACATAGGCCTGGGCGAAATCGCCTGGCGCGCCGTAACGTTGGGCGAGCTCGTCGAAGAAGCTGGTGTCGAGATAGACGCGCCGGTCGGACGGGCAGTAGAAGGGCCCCATCGCCGCTTGCGCCGCGCCGCAGCCGGAGCGGCCATTGCCCGGATAGA
>JAFAZM010000397.1 GCA_019239785.1 Sphingomonadaceae bacterium | reverse complement strand
TCGTCTTCTACGACATCGGCGCCAGCCCAGAAGGCCGCAGCCTCGACCTCGACTGGGTGCGGCGAATCGCCCGGGTGATCGACATCCCCTTCACCGTCGCCGGCGGCATCCGCAGCCGCGACCGCGCGGCGGCGTGCCTCGAGGCCGGCGCGGACAAGATCTCGATCAACTCGCCCGCCCTCGAACGGCCGCAGCTCATCGCGGAAATCGCCCGCGACTTCGGCAGCCAGTGCGTGGTCGTCGGAGTCGACAGCCTTGCCGCCGGCGGCGACTATGTCGTCAGGCAATATACCGGCTCGCCCGAAACGGCTCGCGACGCCGGCCGCCGCACCGTCGCCTGGGTCCGCGAGGCGGCCGAGCGCGGCGCGGGGGAAATCGTGCTCAACTGCATGCGGCGGGACGGCGTCCGCACCGGCTACGACATCGCCCATACGCAGGCAGTGGTGGAGGCGGTGACCGTGCCGGTGATCGCCTCCGGCGGCGCCGGCGCGCCGGAGCATTTCCGCGAGGCGTTCGACGTGGGCGTCAGCGGCGCGCTTGCCGCCACCGTCTTCCACGACCGGCTGATCGCGATCGCCGACTTGAAGGAGTATCTGAGCCAATGCGGGATCGAAGTGCGCCGCTGAGTCCGGCGGAGCTGGAGTCGCTCGCCTGGGAGAAGATGGATGGGCTGCTGCCGGCCATCGTCCAGGATGCGGCGACGCTGCAGCTGTTGATGCTCGGTTACATGAACCGCGCAGCGCTCGAAGCCACGCTGGCGAGCGGCTTCGTCACCTTCTTCAGCCGCTCCAAGCAAAGGCTGTGGCGCAAGGGCGAGGAATCCGGCAATCATCTGAAGCTCGTCGCGATCCATGCGGACTGCGACGACGACGCGCTTCTCGTCCTCGCCGAGCCAGCCGGGCCGACCTGCCATCTCGGCACCACGAGCTGCTTCACCGGCGAGAGCGCGCCGGGGATCGGCTGGCTGCCGCAGCTGGCGCGGATCGTCGCCGAGCGCGCCGCGGCGGATCCCAAGGACAGCTACACGGCCCGCCTGCTCGCCGAAGGCCCGAGCCGGATCGCGCAGAAGGTCGGCGAGGAGGGCGTGGAGCTGGCCCTGGCCGGGGTCAGCGGCGAGCGCGAGGCCTGCGTGTCGGAAGCAGCGGACCTGATCTATCACGTCACCGTGCTGATGCAGGCGCGGGGTTTCGGATGGAACGAGGTGACGGTGAAGCTCAGGGAGCGGCACGGCTGACGTCGAGCACGTTTCCCTCTCCCGTTCCGGGGAGAGGGAAACCCGGCCGCAGGCCGGGATGGTGAGGGTGCGAGGTGGGCGGGTTGTCGCCGGCGTTCTTTCGAAACTGCCGCCTCTTCCCTCACCCTCCCACTCGCTTCGCGAGCGGGCCCCTCCCTCTCCCCGAAACGGGAGAGGGGTTTGAGGGGGCGTCAGCCCGCGTAAATGACCAGCGCACGCACCTCGATGCTCTCGCGCTCGGGCGCGCAGGGAGGGCTGGTTGGATCATCGAACGCGGCATGCGGCGAGAATCGCGCCGCCTCGGGCGAGGATTCGTAGCTCTTGATCAGGATCGCCTCGTCGGGCGTAAGCCGCGGGAAATAATACCAGCGCTGCGCCGGATTGTGCCGCAGCGACCAGGTCTCGCCGGTCCGGTCGCGATAGACGAGGTCCACCGTCACCAGATCCTCTGCGGCGATCGTCCGGGCATCGCCGAGCACGAGCGGCGATTTCTCCACCGCGCGCCCGATCGGCCGCCACAGATTGACGATCGCGAAGCGGCGCCCGTCCAGCGCCTCGGGGTTCAGCCCCCTTTGCTCAAGCTCGCGCCGGGCGCGCTCCGGGCCGGAGCGCAAGGTGAAGTCGTTGTGGATGTTGGGCACCGGCCCCCTTATCCCCGCCTCGCCGCGCGCGGCGCGGGCGGCGTTGCGGACATTGTGGTCGAAGGCGATCGCCGCCGCCGCGCCGGTCGCCCTTATGAGCAGGCGCTCCACCTCCGGATAATAAGAAGAGCGTATGGCCGCGTCGTCCTGGAAGTCGGCGAAGCCCGTCGGCGCCTGGAGCAGTGCGAAGCCCTCGACGTCGAGCGAAAGCGCCCCGGCCAGCGGCCGGGCGTTGCGGATCGCGACCGCATGCGCGTCGAACTCACCGGTGCGCTGCGGGGTACCGGGAGGTGGATCGTACTGATAGGAGACGGGCCGCCCGGCCATCGGCCGCTGGAAATTGAGCGATGCCGTCACGGCGGCGGGGAAGATGCGGGTCTCGGCGTTCATGGGCTGCTCCTTGTCGGCGGCCCAATGGAGTCTTCACGCCGGTTTGCCCAATCGAAATGCAGTTGCGAGGCATAAGGAGCGTTGATAATCTTGAGTACAGCCGTCACCCCGGCGACGGCCGGGGTTTCGTGGGGATCATCCGCGCCTTTCAGACCTGAGACCCCGGCCTTCGCCGGGGTGACGATTGACTGTCAGTCCGCCAGCACAGCCACCGCCGCCGCGAACAGCTCCGGCGTCGCCGCCGCCAGGATCTGGCCCGCGCTGAGGTCGGCGCCGCCCTGCCAATCGCCGACGACGCCGCCGGCCCCGCGGATCACCGGCACCAGCGCCTGCCAGTCGTGCGGCTTCAGGCCGGATTCCGCGACCAGGTCGATCTGCCCGGCGGCGAGCCGGGCATAGCCGTAGGCGTCGAGGCCGTAGCGCGTCACCCGCGCCTTTTCCCGGAGCCGCTCGAACCGCATCCCCTCCACGGCGCCGAACAGGAACGGATCGGTGGTCGACAGCCGCGCCTCCGCGAGCGTGCGGCAGGCGCTTGTGCGGATCGGCGCGCCGTTCAGCCAGGCATGCTTGCCGTCGCCCAGATAGAGCTCGTCGAGCCGGGCCGCGTCGATCACGCCGAGGATCGGTTCGCCTTCCTCGAGCAGCGCGATCAGGGTCGCCCAGCTCGGCAGGCCGCAGATGAAGGCGCGGGTGCCGTCGATCGGATCGAGGCTCCACTGATAGGCGCAGCGCGCCGGCCGCGCCGCATGCTCCTCGCCGTTGATGCCGTGCGCGGGATATTCCGCCTCGATCAGCGCCCGCATCGCCAGCTCGGCCTCGCGATCGGCGTCGGTGACCGGATCGAAGCTGCCGCCCTTGCTCTTGTCCTCGACCGTCCGCTCGGCCGCGGCGAGCGTCACCTCGCGCGCGGCTTCGGCAAGCCTGGAGGCGAAGGCGGCAAAGCTCATCCCTGCCTCTTACGATGCAGAAAGGATTTGCCAAGGCGCTTCGCCGTGATAGGGAATTGGCAAGCCTTGGCGGTTACACTGCCGGGCGAAGCATCAAGAGTGGGCTTTCACGGCCCACGCCAACCTGCCTTCCCGGGCAAGGTGGCGGTCCTGAAAAGGGCGATGCGGCCGGTCCGGCAACCAAGCGGGTCCCACGGCAGCATCGGCCTTCGCAGGAAGAGGGAGCGAAGATGAGGCTGTCGCACGTCCAGTCCCGCTATGCCGAGCCGGCGCCGCGCGCCGCCGAGCCGCGCCTGTTCGAGGTGAAGCTGCCGGCGGGGCTCGCCCGCTTCGGCGCCTCGGTGCGCGCCAGCCTGACCGGGCCGGAAGGGGCGCCCTTGCTCATCCTGCTCGGCGGCATCTCGGCCGATTGCCTGCCCTGCAGCTGGTGGCCGGGCGTCGCCGGGCCGGGCTGCGCGGCGGACCCGGAGCGTTTCCGCATCCTCGGCATGGACTTCATCGCCGATCGCTTCGGCGAGGTCGCGCCGAGCCCGCGCGACCAGGCGGCGGCGCTGTGCGCCGTGCTCGACGCGATCGGCGTGCGCCAGGCCCATGCGGCGATCGGCGCCTCCTATGGCGGGATGATCGCGCTCGCGCTCGGCCAGCATCATCCAAACCGCG
The DNA here is from genome assembly GCA_019239785.1 of Sphingomonadaceae bacterium. Taxonomy (GTDB): domain Bacteria; phylum Pseudomonadota; class Alphaproteobacteria; order Sphingomonadales; family Sphingomonadaceae; genus Allosphingosinicella. The sequence continues at coordinate 20,063 of JAFAZM010000397.1, read as the reverse complement.
CGGCGCGGCTGGTGGCGATCTCCGCCGACGCCCGTCCCCACCCTGCTGCGACGGCGATCCGCGACCTGCAGCGGCGGATCGTCGCCCTCGGCCTCGCCGGCGGCGACGCGGAAGAGGCGCTTTCGATCGCCCGCGGCCTCGCCATGCTGAGCTACCGCACCCGCGAGGAGTTCGCGGAGCGCTTCGAAGGCGGGATCGGCGGCGAAGGCGTGCTCGGCCGCTCCGAGCCCGGCGCCTATCTGCGCAATCGCGGCGAGGCCTTCACCAGGCGGATGTCGCCGGAGCGTTTCCTCAGCCTCTCCGCCTCGATCGACCGGCACCAGGTCGATCCGGCCCGGATCGCCGTCCCGACCTTGCTGATCGGCGCCGACAGCGACCAGCTGGTGCCGCCGGTGCAGCTCGAGGCGCTCGCCGCTTCGCTCGCCGGCCCGGTCCAGCTCCGGCTGCTGCCCTCGCTTTACGGCCACGACATGTTCCTGAAGGACGCCGACAGGATCTCGGCCCTGGTGGGCGCCTTCCTGTGAGCAGGCCCCGCAAGCCGGCGACGATCGTCGCCTCGGCCGGCACGCGCGGCGATCCTGGGCGGCACAGCCTGACGCCGCCGCTCTGGTCGTCGGATACGTTCCGCTGGGACGATGCCGACAGCAAGCCGGCTTACGATTATTCGCGCACCGTCAATCCGAACCGCGACCTGCTTGCCGACGCGCTTGCCGAGCTCGAAGGCGCGGCCGGCGGCGCGATCACCAATTCGGGCCAGGCGGCGGCCCTGCTCGCTTTGCTGCTGCTCCCCGCCGGCGCCCGCGTGGTGGCGCCGCACGATTGCTATGGCGGCACCTACCGGCTGCTCCAGGGCCTGGAGGCGCAGGGCAAGCTCGAAGCCATTTTCGTCGACCAGGGCGATGACGCGGCGTTCGCGGCCGCGCTCGAGCGGGAGCCGGCTTTGGTCTGGCTGGAGACGCCGAGCAATCCCCTGCTCCGGATCGTCGACATCGCCGACCGCGCCGCCCGGGCAAAGGCGGCGGGTGCGTTGACCATCGCCGACAACACGTTGCCCACTCCCTGCCGGCAGCGCCCGCTCGCGCTCGGCTGCGACCTCGTCCTCCACTCCACGACCAAGGCGCTGAACGGCCATGCCGATCTGTTCGGTGGCGCCCTGCTCGCGAAGGATGCGGAGCTGGTGGAGAAATTGCACTGGTGGGCGAACGCCGCCGGCCTCAGCGGCTCCGCGCACGACGCCTGGCAGACCTTGCGCGGGCTGCGCACTTTGCCACTGCGCGTCGATCGGCAGGAAGCGACGGCGCGCGCCCTCGCCGCCTGGCTGGAGGGCCACGCCGGCGTGCGCGAAGTCCATTATCCCGGCCTCGATTCCCATCCCGACAAGGCGCTCGCCGAGCGGCAGCAGAGCGGCCCGGGTTTCATGCTCTCCTTCCGGGTCAACGGCGGGGACGACGCGACCGCAGCCTTCCTGAAGAGCCTGGAGCTGATCACCCTCGCCTCCTCGCTCGGTGGCTTCGCCACCCTGATCTGCAAGCCGGCGACGATGACCCACCGCGGCATGCCGCCCGAAGCGCAGGCCGAAGCCGGCATCCACGGCGACCTGCTGCGGCTCTCGGTTGGGCTGGAGGAGGCGGAGGATCTGATTGCCGATCTCGGGCGGGGGTTCTCGGCGGTTTCGTAGAGCCGAACTTCCAATCCTCCCCCATAGGGGGAGGGGGACCGCACGCAGTGCGGTGGAGGGGTATCAGGCTATGCGACATCGCGGTGGAAGAGGCTTCCACGACCCGCTGATACCCCACCACCAGCTTCGCTGGTCCCCCTCCCCTTTCCGGGGAGGAGTGTCAGCCTGATGCCGCACCGCCCAGCGCCCCCGTGCGCGCCAGCATGTCGTCCGTCACCTCCATCAGCAGCAACGGCTCGCGCGGCGCCTCGGCGATCGCCTCGACGAAGGCGCGCCTGGTCTCGGGCTCGTCATAGACCATCTTCGCCTCGTAGGCGGCGCGCCAGGTCGCTTCGTCCGGCCATTCGGCGACGCCGATGAAGCGGCCGTCGGCGGCGCGGTGCAGCCGCGAGCCGAGCCCGCCATAGCGCGCCGCGATCAGTTCGGTGCCGCGCCGCCAGGCCGCGCGGAACTGCTCTTCCTTCCCCGGATGCACGCGCCACCAGTAGATTGCGACGAACATCGCTCCGGCTCAGTCGGACGAGTTCCGGCGCATGTGCCGCGCGATCGACTCCCGCTGCGACTGCGCCGATTGAAAGGGGTTCATCCGGTAGAGGCCCGCGAGGAAGGACTGGTCGGTCCGGGTCAGGGCGAATGGGCCGTCCGCCGGGCGGGGCCGATCGAACATCGAGAGGATCGAAGCTGGATCGCGCGCGCCCGGCCGCGGATTGGCGAGCGCGACCATCGCGACATAGTCGGAGAGCTCGCCAAGGCTGAAGCCGCCGATCTGCCGTCCGTCGACGATGACGAGCATCGCCTGGAAATGCGGATCCGTCGCGCGGGTAAGGCGGCTGTTGGGCAGGACGCCGCCGCCGAGATCGGTCACGCTGATCCAGCGCACCGGCCGGCCGGTATGCGCGAACAGGTTCAGCTTCGCCTGCCCGTCGGTGCGCAGAGTCACCGGATAGAGATGCGCGAAATGGGTCGCGAGACCGGCGGCGTCGTTGGTCACCACGATCAGCATCGTCGAGAGGCAGCCGGAGGTGCGCACCCGCAGCTCGAGCGGCGCCGCAACCGCGCCGATCCGCAGCGCCATGAAGCCAGCCTGGCTTTCGTCGATGCCGATCACGGCCGGACAGATTTCGCGGTTCCAGCGTGCAAGCTGTCCCGAGCGTCCGGCCTCGGTGACCGAAGCGACGAAGGCGCGGATCGCCTGCTCCTGCCGGGCGCGGACGACGATGTCGAAATCAGTTGGGGCGGGCGAAGCTGCGGGTGGCGGCTGTGCCGCGGCCAAGGTCGCGCAACCGGCCAGAGCGAGCAGTGGCAGCACGATTGTCTTCACCGACAATGCACCTCTCCATCTCCGCCTCTCTCCACAGGATAGCCGCGGCCGGGCCACGCGTCGAGAAGGAGGCCTGCCTCACCCCCTCTCCTCTTTACGATGCACTAGAAATCGGCGGTGAAGGTCACCCCCCATGTGCGCGGGTCGCCGGGCAGGCCGACGATGAGGCCGGTGTTGCTCGGGCCGAGCGAGAGCACCTCGAAATAATTGCGATCGAAGGCATTCCTCACCCAGGCGAACAGGTTCCAATGATTGCCCGAACGAAAGCCGAGGCGGAAATTCGCCAGGGAATAGCCGTTCACGTCCGTGTAGAGCGACCGCGTCGGATTGGAGGAGAATTTGGTGCGCGCGCTGCCGTCGAAGCCGAGATAGGCATGGCCTCGCTGGCCCAGCAGGTTCGCTGGGAGATTATATTCGAATCCGTAGGTCGCCGACCATTTCGAGACGCCCGGCAGCCAGCTGCCCGAAGCGTTGCAGCTCGCCGGGCTGATCCCTCCCGGCGTACCCGGAGCGCTGGGCGTCTGGCCCGGCTGTGCGATCGTGCCGCCGGACAGCTCCGGCGGGCAGGGCGCGTCCGGGAAACGCAAATAGCGGGCGTCGGTATAGGTGCCGTTGGCGTAGAAGGAGAAACGGTCGCTCACCAGGAAGTTGAACTCCGCTTCCGCGCCCCTCACCCTGACCTTGTCCGCGTTCGCCAGATAGGCGAGCACCACGCCGCCGCTCGGGCTGCTGGTGACGGTGGTCTGGAAATCGCGGATATCGGTCTGGAACAGTGAGAGGTTCAAGCGCGCGCGGCGCGCGAAGAGCTCGGTCTTCAAGCCCAGCTCGAAGCTGTCGATCTTCTCGGGCCGGACGGTCGCGGCGCTCAGCACCGGGACGCCGCCGCTCAGGGGAAGGCCGTTCATGTTGATGCCGGCCGACCTGAAGCTGTGCGCGTAAGTGCCATAGGCCATCACGTCGCGGCTGAAATGATAGGAGGCGGTGAGATCGTAGGCGAGGTTCCACTGGCCCAAAGTCGCCTGATAGGATTGCGGCGGCAGGGTATTACGCTGATCGCTGTTCAAGGTCGTGCTGCCGCTGGCGGTCGTCACCACCGACTGGTAGGATCCTTGCTTGTGATCGTAGTTCAGCCGGACGCCAGGCTGGATTCGCAAGCGGTCGTTCACGTTCCAGGTCACCTGACCGTAGAGCGCGGCGCTCGTGCTTCGGTAGCGAATATCGTTATCTGAGCGAAGGCCGTTGAGCACGGCCGGGTTGCAGGCATTGGCCGTCGGAGGGTTGCAAGCGCTGGACCCCGCAGGAACGTTTCCAGGGTTGAGCAGAAACCGGCTCGCCGCCGAGCCCTGCTCCTGAACGCCAGGCGTGTGGAACCGCTGGTTGAAATAGAACGCACCGATAACATAGTCGAACCTTTCCCCACCGCGAGAGGCATAGCGGACTTCCTGGGTCCACTGGCGATGCTGGGATGGGTTCGCGGAGATGGTGGTGATCGGAAGTCCGGTGAAGTCCCGATCGCTCGAAGGATACCAGTTCCAGAAGCGCCATGCGGACACCGAGGTGAGCTTGCCGGCGCCCAGATCCCACTCCGCGCGGAGGGATACGCCGCCCGCGCGCTGGCCGGACCGGCTCGCGGTGTCCAGGTCGGTGATCCTGTCGAACGGGTTGGTGCTCGGTGGCGCGTAGTTGAACGCAGCCGCCAGGGCTGCGAACTGCCGGTTCAGCGGACGTTGCGTCGCCCCGGTCCGGACGAAGATCTGCGCCCCCGAATTGGGAAAGGATTCCGTATAATCGCCGGTGAGCGTGACATCGAGATTGCCCGTCGTGCGCCACAGGAAAGATGCGCGGCCGCTGAGGTTCTGGCGATCGTTCAGATACTGATCTCTCGCAACATCGTAGATCGTGCCCCGGCGCGACGTGCCCGAACCGGCCAACCGGAACGCCAGCGTGTCGCTCAGCGGACCGGAAACGACGCCTCTCGCCTGCAGGAAGCGAAGGCTGCCCGCCGTAAGCTCGACATGCGCTTCGGGCGTGAAGCTCGGCGCATTGGTAATGACGTTGATCGCCCCGGCCGTGGTGTTCTTGCCGAACAGAGTGCCTTGCGGGCCGCGCAGCACCTCGACGCGCTGCACGTCGAACAAATCGAACACGCTGTTCGCGACCCGGCTGTAATAGACCTGGTCGATATAAACCCCGACGCCCTGCTCGAGCCCGTCGTTGGTCAGGCCCAGCGGCGCGCCGAGGCCGCGGATGTTGATCGCCGCGTTGCGCGGATTGGTGCCGTAATAGGTGATCGACGGCTGCAGTTGCGTGAGCTGGCTGATGTTCTGCGTGCCGCTGTCGGCGATCGTCGCTCCGCTCAGGACGGAGATCGGGATCGGGACGTCCTGGACGTTCGCCTCGCGGCGCGTTGCGGTGATGACGATCTCATTGGGAGGCGCATTCTCGCCGCCTGCGACGTCCTGATTTGCTGTCGCCTCCGCGCCGTTCCCCGCTGCGGGTGCTGCGGACGGGACTGCGGCCGCCCCATCGCCGGGCTCCGCCGCGCTGGCCAGAGCAAGCGCCGGACCCTCCACCGGGGAGCGAGGGGGCGCAGGCGCGGTCTGCGCGAAAGCCGGGGGCGCTGCCAGCGCCGCAAGGGCCGAGCCCGAGAGAAGAGCAAAGCGAGCGATCATCATTCCTCCTGTTTCGATCGCGTCGCCTCCGGCGGTCCGGTCGGCAGCGGTGAGTGTTTCGGTCAGGCCGGGCTGGCCGTGAGCCGTTTCTTCTCGGTCACGTCGAGCTGGACGATGCGGCCGTCGTGGATGGTGAGCGCGATCGAGCCGAAGCGGATCGTCTGCAGATAATCCCGGATCGCGGCGAGCGCCTCCTCCGGCCCCGAAGCGAGAGCGCCGGCCTTGCCATCCACTCGATCAGTCATGCCCGATCCTCCCTGATTCGCGGAGAGAAGTAGATACTCTACTCTTGCGGTTGACAATATGGCTGAGCCGAAACGAACGCTCCATGCGCCCAGTGGAAACGAGGCGGATCATCAGATGATCCAGTCCCAATCCCGGGCGGCGCCGTTCACGTCCAGCTCGGTGCCCGGACGCTCCGCCCCGGCCGGCGCTTCGAGCGCGACGAGCACGGTGACGCCGGCGCGGCTGAGCAATTTCGCGACCTCGAGCGAGCGCCGGCGATTCTCCGCGTCGTCCGCGTCCGAGCCCCCGAGATCCGCGCTGAGCCCGTCGCGCAGCGTCCCCTCCTCGAGCACGAAGGAGGAGCGGCCGCGCGCCGCGAACCGCTCGCGCGCCTTGCGGGCGAAGCGGGCCCGTTCCTCGGGCGAGGAACCGGTGAGCCAGATGATCCGCCCCTGCCCCGGATCGGCCGCCAGCTTCGGCCGGTCCGGAAAGGCGGCGATCATCCCAGCGGCGAGCGTCGCCTGGCTCGCCCGGTCGATCAGGATGAAGCCGCCGAGCCGCCTGTTATCGCGGTAGAGCGCGGCCGGGATCGGCCGGTCGAGGACCAGCGCGCAGCGGCCGATATCGTTGAGGCCGAGCGGCCGGCCGGGGCCCGCGGCCATCGTGTCGATGTCGCGGACCGCTGCGACGCGGGCGACGCTTGCGGCGACGGTGAGCGCACCGAGCTTCAGCCAGTAGGCGCGGCCGGGCCGCAGCGGCTCCGCCGCCATCCAGACCAGGTCCGCATCGAGATGATCGACCACGTCCAGGCCGGCCGGATCGGCGGCGATCGTGTCGCCGCGGGAGCAATCCACCTCGTCCGCCAGGGTCAGGGTGACCGCCTGGCCGGCCCCGGCCAGGTCGAGCTCGCCGTCGAAGGTCACGATCCGCTCGACCCGAGTCGTCCGGCCCGACGGCAGGATCGCGACCCGGTCGCCGGGACGGATGCGCCCGGAGGCGATCGTGCCGGCATAGCCGCGGAAATTCTGGTCGGCGCGGTTTACCCATTGCACGGGCATCCGGAACGGATCGGCGGCCGCGTTCGCCTCCCGCACCGGAATGCGCTCGAGATGCTCGAGCAAGGCTGGGCCAGCATACCAGGGCATGTGTGTGCTGCGCGACGTGACGTTGTCGCCCTCAAGGCCCGAGACGGGAATGGGAGTGAAGGCCCCGATCCCAGCGCCGGCGGCGAAGGCGCGATAGTCGGCAAGAATCGCCTCGAACCGGGCCTGGTCGTAGCCGATCAGGTCCATCTTGTTCACGGCGAGGACCAGGTGCCGGATGCCGAGCAGATGGGCGATATGGGAATGGCGCCGGGTCTGGGTCAGCACGCCCTTGCGCGCGTCGATCAGGATCACGGCGGCGTCGGCCGTGGAGGCGCCGGTCACCATGTTGCGCGTATATTGCTCGTGGCCCGGCGTGTCGGCGACGACGAACTTGCGCGCGTCGGTCGCGAAGAAGCGGTAGGCGACGTCGATCGTGATTCCCTGCTCGCGCTCGGCGGCGAGGCCGTCGACGAGCAGGGCGAAATCGAGCGCGCCGCCGGCGGCTCCTGATTTGCGGCTGTCATTCTCGAGCGCCGCGAGCTGGTCCTCGAACAGCAACTTGCTGTCGTAGAGCAGCCGGCCGATCAGGGTCGACTTGCCGTCGTCCACCGAGCCGCAGGTGATGAAGCGCAGCATCGGCTTGCGCGCATTGGCAAGGAGATAGGCCTCGACCTCGCGCGCGGCGTCGTCGGCAGGAGGGGTGCGGAGGGCGGTGGCCATCAATCGGTTTCCGTCATTCCCGCGAAAGCGGGAATCCAGACGCCGCCTGGACCCCGGATCAAGTCCGGGGTTGACGCCGGCGTCACGCTTCGCATGACGCTCAGCATCAAAAATACCCCTCCTGCTTCTTCTTCTCCATGCTCGCCGTCTGGTCCTTGTCGATCGCCCTGCCCTCGCGCTCCGAGGTGGTGGCGACGAGCATTTCGCGGATGACGCCCGGCAGGGTCGCCGCGTCGCTCTCGATCGCGCCGGTGAGCGGGTAGCAGCCGAGGGTGCGGAAGCGGATCGAGCGCTCGACCGGCTGCTCGCCCGGCGCCAGCGGAAAGCGCTCGTCGTCGACCATCAGGAGCAGGCCGTCGCGCTCGACGGTCGGGCGCGGCGCGGCGAGGTAGAGCGGGACGATCTCGATCCCCTCGGCATGAATATATTGCCAGATGTCGAGCTCGGTCCAGTTGGAGAGCGGGAAGATCCGGATCGTCTCGCCCCTGCCCTTGCGGGCATTGTAGAGATCCCAGAGCTCGGGCCGCTGGTTCTTCGGATCCCAGCGATGCTGGGCGGAGCGGAAGCTGAACACCCGTTCCTTCGCCCGGCTCTTCTCCTCGTCCCGCCGCGCGCCGCCGAACGCCGCGTCGAAGCCGTGCAGGTCGAGCGCCTGGCGCAGGCCTTCCGTCTTCCACATGTCGGTGTGGCGGCTGCCATGGTCGAACGGATTGACGCCGAGCCGCAGCGCTTCCGGGTTGCGATGGACGATCAGCTCCATCCCCGCCTCGCGCGCGGCGCGATCGCGCATCTCGTACATCGCCCGGAACTTCCAGGTCGTGTCGACATGGAGCAAAGGGAAAGGCGGCGACGCCGGAAAGAAGGCCTTGCGAGCGAGGTGCAGCATCACCGCGCTGTCCTTGCCCACCGAATAGAGCATCACCGGATTGTCGGTCTCCGCGACCACCTCGCGGAAGATATGGATGCTCTCCGCCTCGAGCTGCTGCAAATGGGTCAGAGCGGGCTCGCTCTGCGCGACCGGCAGATGGACGTTCATCATGCCGCGCTCGCCGCGACCTGCGGAACGGCGGCGGGGAGGTCGCCCACGACCGCGCCGAGCAGGACGATCACCGGCGCGCCGGGCGCGAGGGACGGCACCAAGCCCGGCAGATCGGCGAGCCGGCCGGCGACATGCTGCTGCGCGGGCAGGGTCGCCGACGCCACGGCGACCGCGGGCGTGCCGGCGGCGAGGCCGTGCGCCATCGCCTCGCGCGCGAACTCGGCGAGCGTGCGGCGCGGCATGTACACCGCCGTCGTCGCAATCGGATCTGCGATCGCGGCCCAGTCGAGGTCCCGGGGCAGCTTCCCGTCGGCGCCGTGGCCGGTGACATATTGCACGCGCCGCGCCTGCATCCGCTCGGTCAGCGAGACGCCGAGCGCGGCGGCGGCGCCCTGCGCGGCCGAGATGCCGGGGACGATCGCGACCTCGATGCCGGCCGCGCGGCAGGCGTCGACCTCCTCGGTGGCGCGGCCGAAGATCAGCGGATCGCCGCCCTTCAGGCGCACCACGGTCTCGCCCGCTTCGGCGAGGGCGACGATGCGCTCGCAAATCTCCGACTGGCGGACGGAGGGGCCGTGGCCGGTCTTGCCGACCGCGATCCGGGTCGCCTCGCGCCGCGCGAGCTCCAATATCTCGGGGCCGACCAGATCGTCGTAGAGGATGATCGTCGCCGTCTGCAGCGCACGCACCGCCTTCAGCGTCAGCAGCTCGGGATCGCCGGGACCGGCGCCAACCAGGGTTACCTTGCCGCGCCCTTTTGCTGCGGAAATGCTGCGCAGCAAATTCTCGCGGTCGGCGTCGTCCGGCGCACGATCCGCCTGCGTCCAGGCGAGGGAAGCAAAGGCCTGCCAGAAGCGCCGCCGGTCGGCGAAATCGGCGAGCCGCGCCTTGACCTGCGGCCGCCAGCGCAGCGCCGCCTTGGCCCAGCCCGAGAGGCCGAGCGGCAGCACGCTTTCGATCCGCGCGCGGATCGCCTGGCCCAGGGTCGGCGCACCGCCGTCGGTCGAGATCGCAATCACCACCGGCGCGCGGTTGACGATCGTGCCGAAGGTGAAGTCGCACAATTCGGTGCGGTCGATGACGTTGACCGGCGCCCCCGCCGCACGGGCGGCAGCGACGAAGCGCTCGGCTTCGGCGCGGTCGGCGAGATCGGCGACGGCCAGCGCGGCGCCGTCCAGATCCTGTGGCTGCCAGCCGCGCGGCAGCACCGTCGCGGCAAGCCCGTCGAACAGTTTCGCCGCCGCCTCGTGCCCGGCCAGGACCAGCACGTTCGCGCCCGCCGCGGCGAGCAGCTCCGCTTTCCACAAGGCGCCCTGCGAACCGCCGACGACCACCGCCTTGCGGCCGGTGAGCTTGTGGAAGACCGGCAGGTTCGGGAGTGGAGCGATGCGGGCGGGAGTGGTCGTCGGCTTCCGTTCGAGCCCTCCCCCCGTCGGGGGGAGAGGGTGTCCCGCCGCGTCCATCTCGAACCCAAGCGTATCCTTTGGAAGCTCGCTCATGCCGCCACCCGCGTGCGCACCAGCTTGCCGTCGGCGCCGACATGGAGGCCGCATTCGCGCGCCTCGTCCGTCTCCCACCACCAGCGACCCGCACGCTCATGCTCGCCCGGCCGCACCGCGCGGGTGCAGGGCTGGCAGCCGATCGAGAGGAAGCCCTCCGCGTGCAGCGCGTTCACCGGCACGTTCTCGGCGGCGCAGAAGGCGGCGACCTGGCCTCGCGACCAGTCGAACAGGGGATTGAGCTTGACCAGCTGTCGCTCGTCGTCCCAGCCGGCGAGGGCGACCCCTTCCCTCTCCTCCGACTGGTCGGCGCGCAGCCCGGTCACCCAGGCGGAGGCCCCGGCCAGCGCGCGGTTCAGCGGCTCGACCTTGCGCACGAAGCAGCAATCGGTTCGCGCCGCCTTCGAGAAATAGAAGCCGTTGATTCCGCTATCGGCGATCACGGCGGCGAGCGCAGACGCATCCGGGTGGAAGGAGCGGATCCGCACCCCGTAGCGCGCCTCGGTCTCAGCCCAGAGCTCATAGGTTTCCGGGAAGAGCCGGCCGGTGTCCAATGTCGCCACCTCGATGCCGAGCCTGGCGGTGAAGATCAGGTGCGCGAGCGCCTGGTCCTCGATCCCGAAGCTGGTCGTGAAGACGATCCGGCCCGGCACCGCCGCGCGCAATGCGGCGAGCCGCTCGGCCGGCGTGCCGCCGCCGATCCGCCGGAGCACCTCCACATTCATGCCGCCGCCCGGGCGGCGCGCCGCTTCTCGAAGATCGTCGCCGGCCCGTCCTCGGTCCGCTGGTAGCTTTCGCTGATCAGCGCACGGGCGTGCAGCCATTGCTCGACCGGCTGCCGGGCCGCCTGCGCCTCATCGATCTCGACCTCGTCGAAGCCGTCGTGGAGCGCGAAGCCGAACTGGTCGGGCAGGATATGGCCGCTGGCGCGCAACGTGCCTTCGAAGCCCTGCTGGCGCAGCATCCGTCCGAGGCTGAAGCCGCGCCCGTCCTTGTACTGCGGAAAGGCGACGGCGATCAGGTCGAGCCGGTCCTGGACCGGGGCAAGCGCCTTGGGGTGGATGTCGTTGGGCACGCGCACGCCGAGCTTCCGCCCCGGCGCCTTCGCGGCGAGCGCGGCGTCCAGCTCCTCATAAGCGACGATGTGGAAGCTCTCTTCCTTCCATCCGTTCCGGTCAAGCAGCGGCAAGGATCGCCTCCCTGGGTTGCAGCGCCGCCTTGAAGGGATCGAGGCCGACACGGCGGACCGTGTCGATGAAGGCCTCGCCCTCGCCGTCGCGCAGGCTGAGATAGATATCGACGATCCGCTCGATCGCGTCGGGAACCTGGTCGCCGTCGATGCCGGGGCCGAGCCGCTCCCCGAGCGCGGTGCGGTCGCCGGGATCGCCGCCGAGCGTGATCTGGTAATTCTCCACCCCCGCCTTATCGAGGCCGAGGATGCCGATATGGCCGACATGGTGATGGCCGCAGGCGTTGATGCAGCCGGAGATCTTGATGCCCAGTCTGCCGACCAGCGCCTCGCGTTCGGGATCGGCGAAGCGCTTTGAGATCGCCTCGGCGATCGGGATCGAGCGGGCGGTGGCGAGCTTGCAATAGTCCATGCCCGGGCAGGAGATGATGTCGGTGATCAGGCCGGCATTGGCGGTGGCGAGCCCGGCCTCGACCAGGGTCGCCCAGACCTCCGGCACGTCGTCGAGCCGGACGTGCGGCAGGACGATGTTCTGGACATGGGTGACGCGCAGCTCGTCGAACGAATAAGCTTTGGCGAGGTCGGCGAGCACGCGCATCTGGTCCGAGGTCGCGTCGCCCGGCGGCGCCCCGATCGGCTTCAGCGAGACGGTGACCGCGGCATAACCCGGCACCTTGTGCGGAAAGAGGTTGGTGCGCGCGAAGCGGGCGAAATCGGGATCGCGCTTGGCCGCCTCGAACGCCTCGGAGCGCGCCGGCAGCTCGGCATAGGCCGGGGGCGCGAAATAAGCGGCGATCCGCGCGATCTCGGCTGCGTCGACGTCGATCCCGCGGCCGGCGAGCGCTGCGAACTCCTCCTCGACCCTGGCGACGAAGGCCTCGGTGCCGAACTCGTGGACGAGGATCTTGACCCGGGCCTTGTACTTGTTGTCGCGCCGTCCCTCGAGATTGTAGACCCTGAGGATCGCCTCCAGATAGGAGAGCAATTCCGTCTTCGGCAGGAAGTCGCGGACCAGCTTGCCGATCATCGGCGTCCGCCCGAGCCCGCCGCCGACCAGCACCTGGTAGCCGGTTTTGCCCGCTTCGTTCCGGACGATGCGCAGGCCGATATCGTGGACCCCGATCGCCGCGCGATCCTCGGCCGCGCCGGTCACCGCGATCTTGAACTTGCGCGGCAGCCAGCTGAACTCCGGGTGCAGGCTCGACCATTGCCGGATCAGCTCCGCGGTCGGCCGCGGATCCTCGATCTCGTCGGCAGCGACTCCGGCATAATGATCGGCGGTGGTGTTGCGGATACAATTGCCCGAGGTTTGTATGCAGTGCATCTCGACGTCCGCCAGCAGGTCGAGCATGTCAGGCACGTCCTTCAGCCGCGGCCAGTTGAACTGGATGTTCTGGCGCGTGGTGAAATGGCCGTAGCCGCGGTCATGGCGGTCGGCGATCAAGGCGAGCTGGCGCAGCTGGCGGGAGCTCAGCGTCCCATAGGGAATGGCGACGCGCAGCATATAGGCGTGGAGCTGCAGGTAGAGCCCGTTCATCTGGCGGACGAGGACGAACTCCTCCTCGGTCAGCGCGCCCGAGACGCGGCGCTCGACCTGGTCGCGGAACTGGGCGACACGCTCGCGGACCAGCCGCTCGTCGAACTCGTCATAGCGATACATGGCTCGCCTCCGCGCCATAGGCGACGGTCGGGCCGGAGAGGCGGATCCGCTCGCGATAATGGGCCTGGCCGGCGTCGATCAGATACGGATCGACCACTGCGCCCTCGGCGACCGCGTCTTCGAGCGCCGCCCCGAGCGCTTCGGCGCCGGCCTCGTCGACGGCGACGAAGGCTTGGCCGCGGTCCGCAGACCAGCCGTTCCTGGTGAAATAGACCACGTCGCCGCCGAACAAGTCGTTCGCGGTCAGGATCAGGGGCAGCGGGGGGCGCTTTCCGGCCATCAGCAACCGGCCCGATTGGAAGAATATTCCAAGATCATCTCACGCCTCCCGTTGCGCGGGTCGGCTCCACCTGCCGGCTTCACCCTGTGCGTGGGCTAGATACGCCTCCTGTTTTGCACTGCAACAGACGCGCCGAAGATAGCTTCATCGTTGCGCCGCCGTCTCGCGGATGAGGAGATTCTTCCATTTCGGCGCGAAGGCGGAAGTGTTTCCGTCTACCGCTGCCCGAGCCGCCGCGCGGCCTCGTCGTTGCCGATGCCGGAAATCCGCACGCGCTTGTGCCGGCCCCGCGCGCCCGATTCGAGCCGGACCGCGGAGCGGGGCACCGCGAGCGCCTCGGCGAGCAGTGCGATCAGCGCCTTGTTCGCCGCGCCCTCGACCGGCGGCGCCGCCAGCCGCACCGGCAGGACGCCGTCCGCCATCGGCCCGATCGCGTCGCGCCGCGCCCGCGGCGTCACGCGGACGGCGAGCAATGCCTCATCGGCCATCGGGATCGAGCCAGCGCGCCGCTTCCTCGGGCGTGCGCTTGTCCGCGTCGCGATCGACCATCAAATTCGCCTGGCGCATCCGCTCGACGGGGATCGCGCCGACGAGCGGCCGCAGCGCGCCGGTGAAGCGGGCATCGCCCGCGCGGCGCGGCGAGACCAGCAGCAGGGCGTCGTAGCTCGGCAGCGCGCGGCGCGGATCGGCGAGGGTGACGAGGTCGAGCGCGGCGATCCGCCCGTCCGAGGAGAAAGCGGTGATCAGGTCGGCCGAGCCGTCGGTGACGGCGCGGTAGAGGAAGGTCGGGCTGTAGGAGCGCTGGCCCGCAAAATTCAGGCGGTAGGCGGACTGGACGGAGCGCCATTCGGGCCGGGAGAGGAATTCGAGGTCGGCGCCGAACTGGAGCCGAGGCGCGGTGCGGGTGAGATCGTCGAGCGTGCGCACCCCCAGCGCCTCGGCGCGGTCGCGGCGCATCGCCAACGCATAGGCATTCTCGAAGCCCAGCGCGCCCAGGACGAGGACGTGATCGCGGGCGCGCAGCTGGCGGGTCAGCTCGGCGCGCATCGCCTCCGGCGGGGGGTTGTCGGTGCGTTGCAGGATGTTGGCCCAAAGCGTGCCGCCATAATCGACATAGACGTCGATATCCCCGGCCGCGAGCGCCTGGTAGGCGACGGTCGAGCCGAGATTGTCGCGCCGCTCGGTCCGGTAGCCGGCCGCCTGGAGGCGATGCTCGATCGCGCTGGCGAGAATATATTGCTCGGAGAAATTCTTGGCGCCGATCACCACCGTCTCGCCGCCCGCGGCGGCGCCGGGCATGGGCGCGAAGGCCAAAGCCAGCGCTGCGGCCAGCGCCCCGAGCCCCGCGACGATCCGCCAGCGCTGGCGCCGCTTCAGCCCGGATTCGACCAAAGCGAGCAAGCCGTCGACGATCAAGGCGAGCGCGGCCGCGGCCGCGCAGCCGACGAGCACCCGCACCCAATTCTCGGTCTGCAGGCCGGAGAAGATCAGATTGCCGAGGCTCGGCTGGCCGACCGTGGTCGCCAAGGTCGCGGCGCCGATCGTCCACACCGCGGCGGTGCGGACGCCGGCGAGGATCACCGGCGCGCCGAGCGGCAGCTCGACCAGAAGCAGCCGTTGGCCTGCGGTCATGCCGATCCCGTCCGCCGCCTCGAGCACCGCCGGATCGACGCCCTGCAGCGCGGCGACGCCGTTGCGGACGATCGGCAGCAGGGCATAGAGGCTGAGCGCGACCAAAGCCGGCAGGAAGCCGAGCGCCGGGATAGCGAGCCCGGTCGCGCTGCCGAGGATCAGCAGCGCCGGATAGAAGAGCGCGAGCAACGCCAAAGCCGGCACGGTCTGGATAAGCCCGGCCAGACCGAGCACCGGCGTCCGCACCAGCCGGTGCCGTGCCGACAGAATCGCCAGCGGCAGGCCGAGCGCGACGCCGATCAGCACCGCCGCCCCGCTGACCAGCAGATGGGCGCGGGCCAGCTCGGGCAGGTCGGCGAGCGCTTCGGAGAAGGCCGGGCTCACAGGGCGGCCAGCCTTTCGGCCTGCCGGCGCGGCACGTCGATCATCGCCCGCACTTCGGGATCGTCGTCGGCGACGATCTCGGCCGGCGCGCCGTCGGCGCGGATGCGGCCGTCGATCAGCACGACGATGCGGTCGGCGAGCAGCAAAGCCTCGGCGACGTCGTGGGTGACCATCAGGGTGGTGAGGCCGAGCCGTTCGTGCAGGTCGCGATAGGCACGGCCGAGCGTGTCGCGGGTGACCGGATCGAGCGCGCCGAACGGCTCGTCCATCAGCATCAGCCGGGGCCGCGCCGCCAGCGCCCGCGCGACGCCGACCCGCTGCTGCTGGCCGCCGGAAAGCTCGCGCGGATAGCGCCCCGCCATCTCCGCCGGCAGCGCGACCAGCTCCAGCAATTCGGCCGCCCGGCTCTCCCTCGACCCGGTGAGGCGCGGGACGATGTCGATATTCTCGGCGATATTCATGTGCGGGAACAGGCCGATGCTCTGGATCACATAGCCGATGCCGTGACGGAGCTCGGGTGCCGGAACCTCCCGCACGTCGCGGCCGTCGATGCGGATCGTGCCTTCGTCGGGCTCGACCAGGCGGTTGATCGACTTGAGCAGGGTGGTCTTGCCGGAGCCGGAGGGGCCGACCAGGGCAACGAACCGGCCGGCGGGGACGGACAGGGAGAGGTTGTCGAGCGCGGCACGCGCGCCGTGGCGCTTGGTGAGCGCCTCGATCTCGAGGAAGGGGGGCTCGCTCGGCATCAGAGCGCGCCGCCCCGCCCCCCTCCCCAGCGGGGAGGGGTTGGGGGAGGGGGTTCGGCGGTCAGAGAACAATCACGAGCGCTCGACACCCCCACCCAACCCTCCCCCTCAAGGGGGAGGGCTTTGGAAAGCGAGAAGCGATTTAAGCTGCTCGGAGACAACGTGGTGGGCGCGGCAAGGATTGAACTTGCGACCCCCGCGGTGTGAACACGGTGCTCTACCACTGAGCTACGCGCCCACGCTGTCCGGCGGAAGGCGGCCCATAACGAGCGCCCCCGATCCTGTCCAGCCGGCCTTGCGGTCAGGCGTTGACCGAATCCTTCAGGCCCTTGCCCGCCTTGAACTTGGGCTGGGTGGATTCCTTGATCTGCATCGGCTCGCCGGTGCGCGGGTTGCGCCCGGTCGAGGCCTTGCGGCGCGAGCAGGTGAAGGTGCCGAAGCCGACCAGCCGAACTTCGTCGCCGCGCTTCAGCGCCCCGCTGATCGTGTCGAATACCGCCTCGACCGCACGCAACGCATCCCCCCGGCTCAGGCCGGTAGAGTCCGCGACCTGGCTGATCAGCTCCTGCTTGTTCATCTCTCCCGAACCCCTGCTTGAAAGACTCGTGCGGCGGCGCCCGCGAAGGGGCGATCTAATGACAGGAGGACAACAGGAGTCAAAAGGAAAGAGATCGATAAAGCACGTTAAGATCTCCCCTGCCTTCGCAGGGGAGAATCCGGGGCATCATTTCACCTCAGTGCCGGACCGACAGCGCGCCGTCCTCCGGGGCCGCGGCGAGCTCGGAGGGCGGCAGCGCCGCCAGCTCGTCGGCTTCGGTCCATTCGATCGGGACGACCGGCGTCGCCAAAGCGTGCGCAAGCACCTCGTCGACATGGGCGACGGTGACGATCTCCAGCCCCTCGCGGATATTGGCCGGGATCTCGGTCAGGTCCTTCTCGTTCTCGGCCGGGATCAGCACCTTGGAGATGCCGCCGCGCAAGGCTGCGAGCAGTTTCTCCTTCAGCCCGCCGATCGGCAGCACGCGGCCCCGCAGGGTGACCTCGCCGGTCATCGCCACGTCGCGCCGCACCGGGATTCCGGAGAGGGTCGAGATGATCGCGGTGACCATGCCGATGCCAGCCGAGGGGCCGTCCTTCGGCACCGCGCCTTCGGGCAGGTGGACGTGGATGTCCTTGCGGCCGAACAGGCTCGGCTTGACGCCGTAGCTCGGCGCGCGGGCCCGCACGAACGAGAAGGCCGCCTGGATCGACTCCTGCATCACGTCGCCGAGCTTGCCGGTGGTCTTGATCTGGCCCTTGCCGGGCACGGTGACCGCCTCGATCGTCAGCAACTCGCCGCCGACCTCGGTCCAGGCGAGGCCGGTGACCGCGCCGATCTGGTCCTCCTCCTCGCTGATGCCGTGGCGGAAACGGCGGACGCCGAGGAAGTCGCCGAGATTGTCCGGCCCGATCTCGATCTTCTCCGCCTTGCCTTCGAGGATCTGGCGCAGCGCCTTGCGGGCGACCTTGGCGACCTCGCGCTCGAGCGTGCGCACGCCGGCCTCGCGGGTGTAGTGGCGGATCAGCGCGCGCAGCCCCGCCTCGGTCAGGGTCAGCTCGCCGTCCTTCAAGCCGTGCGCCTCGATCTGCTTCGGGATCAGGTGGCGGACCGCGATCTGGACCTTCTCGTCCTCGGTATAGCCTTCCAGCCGGATGATCTCCATGCGGTCGAGCAGAGGCTGCGGCATGTCCATCGTGTTCGCCGTGGTGACGAACATGACGTCCGAGAGATCGTAGTCGATCTCCAGATAATGGTCCTGGAACTTGTTGTTCTGCTCCGGATCGAGCACCTCCAGCAGCGCAGAGGCGGGATCGCCGCGGAAATCCTGGCCGAGCTTGTCGATCTCGTCGAGCAGGAAGAGCGGGTTCGAGGTGCCGGCCTTCTTGAGGTTGGTGACGATCTTGCCCGGCAGCGAGCCGATATAGGTCCGCCGGTGGCCGCGTATCTCCGCCTCGTCGCGGACGCCGCCCAAGGACTGGCGCACGAACTCGCGCCCGGTCGCGCGCGCGATCGAGCGGCCCAATGAAGTCTTGCCGACGCCCGGCGGGCCGACCAGGCAGAGGATCGGGCCTTTGAGCTTGTTGGTGCGGGCCTGGACCGCGAGATATTCGACGATCCGCTCCTTCACCTTCTCGAGGCCGTAATGGTCCTCGTCGAGGATCCGCTCGGCCTCGGCGATGTCGTGCTTCAGCTTCGACTTCTTGCCCCAGGGCAGGCCGAGCAGCACGTCGAGATAGTTGCGGCTGACCGTCGCCTCGGCGGACATCGGCGCCATCGCGCGCAGCTTCTTCAGCTCCGAACCGGCCTTGGCCTTGGCTTCCTTGCTGAGCTTGGTCCGCTCGATCTTGCGGGCGAGGTCGGCGAGCTCGTCGCCCTCCCCTTCCTCGCCGGCATTGCCGAGCTCGCGCTGGATCGCCTTGAGCTGCTCGTTGAGATAATATTCGCGCTGGGTCTTCTCCATCTGGCGCTTCACCCGGCTGCGGATCTTCTTCTCGACCTGCATCACGCCCAATTCGCCCTCCATGAAGGCGAAGGCCATTTCCAGCCGCCGGACCGGATCCAGCTCGGCGAGCAAGGCCTGCTTGTCGGCGACCTTGATGTTGACGTTTGCGGCGACGGCGTCGGCGAGCTTCGAGGGCTCCTCGATCTGGCCGAGCTGGACCGCGGTCTCCGCGGGCAGCTTGCGGTTGACCTTGGCGTAATTTTCGAACTGCTCGATCACCGAGCGGACCAGGGCCTTGACCTCGACGCCTTCGGGCTCGACCGTCTCGACCGGCTCGACCTCGGCATTGAGGTGCGCGCCCTCCTGGCGCAGCGCCTTCAAGGTGGCGCGATGCTTGCCCTCGACGAGCACGCGCACGGTGCCGTCCGGCAGCTTCAGCAGCTGCAGCACCGTGGCGACGACGCCCAGATCGTAGAGCGCGTCGCGGTCGGGATCGTCCTCGGCCGGATCGAGCTGCGAGACCAGGAAGATGCTCTTGTCCGCCGCCATTGCGCTTTCCAGCGCCGACACCGATTTGTCGCGCCCGACGAAGAGCGGCACGATCATGTGCGGGAAGACGACGATGTCGCGCAGCGGCAGGACGGGATAGGATTCGCTCATGTACACTCCACAGGCGGGACCGCCTTGGCCCGCTCTCGGTTCCCTATATGGGGTGAAAGCCTTACCGCATCAATGAAGCGGCGTTCACGCTTCGGTAAGGGGCGGCTTTGCAATTGACCGCCGAGAGGCCCGGTTTTAGGGTCCGGCCGCCGAGTTTGCGTGCGATCCGGGGAGTGAAGCGTCATGTTACGTCCTGTTTTGATTGCGGTTCCGCTTATCCTCGCCCCCCTTGCTTTCTCGACCGCAGCGGCGGCGCAGGGTGCGGGGCAGAATTGCCAGCAGCGCAACGAAGGCCGTCACCGCATGGGCGGCATGCTCGGGGGCATGGCCCGCGGCATGCTCGGCCGGGTCGGCGGCGTGGCCGGCAACGTGGTCATGCCCGCCGCTTCGATGCTTGGCGACGCGATCATGAACCTGCTCGATTGCGACGAGCAGCAGAAGGCCGCGACCGCGACCGAGGAAGCGGTGCGCGGCGGGGTCGGCACGACCACCACCTGGCGGAGCGAGACCCGCCCGGGCGTCACCGGCTCCTCGACCGTCACCGCGGCGACCAACACCGCCGCCGACGGCGAATGCGTCACCGTGACCGACGTGGTCATCGTCGACGGCCAGGAGACGCGCGCGCCGAAGCGGATGTGCCGCCGTCCACCGACCAACCGCTTCGTCAGGGTCTGATCCGATGCGGCGCAAGCTGACTGCCCTGCTCGCCCTGCTCGCGCTGACCAGCGCCGAGGCGGCGGTGGCCCAGAATGCGCGCGATCCCGACAATCCAACCTGTCCGCTGCATCCC
>JAFAZM010000126.1 GCA_019239785.1 Sphingomonadaceae bacterium | reverse complement strand
TCGCTGAAATGGTTGTGATTATCGCGCCTTTGGAAGCGCTCCAATCCTTTGGACCAATACCCAGATGAGTCTGTAATCTGGACAGCTCGGGCTTTGTCAAGACATGAAGAAGATCCTGAAGACTTAGGTTCGGACTTGACTTACCGCGTCGATAGATTCTGAATCTGATCCCATCCGTTTGGATGATCTCCCACCAATTCGGAATAGCATTAATAGCCTTTGGAAGGTGCTTGATCGCGACCACCAAAGTCATTTTCTCAAAAACGCTGCTGAATGACGTTGCTTGGTCGCCCAACCGTGAGAGTGTATCGGCGGCGGCCTTGATCTCGTAGCCGCTAATGCGGCCATTGATCAGCGCGATGTCGACCCGTGCTGATGGCCGAGGAATCTCGAATTCGTGAATTATCGCGGCCCCAGGCTTGTGGGCATGCTTGTTCAAGAGCCATTGATGAAGACGGACTCTGATGTCGCGGTCGTGGCGATCCAAGCGCGAGGCGGAGGCCGTCAGGCTAGCTTGCTGCGCGTGGTACAAGAAATACCCCTCGTAAGCGTCGGACGCCCGTGCTGACGCCGACAAGGTCTCAGTTGCCAAAAAATGGTTAATGATTTGCTGATCGAACGAGCTCACTCGCGGAGAAAGGGCGGGCGCCTTGTGCACGCCATGCACCTCTACTCCTCCCCCATCCGTAGTGCCGCAATGAACGCCTCCTGCGGGATCTGCACCGACCCATACTCCCGCATCCGCTTCTTCCCTTCCTTCTGCTTCTCCAGCAGCTTCTTCTTCCGCGTGATATCCCCGCCATAACATTTCGCGGTCACGTCCTTCCGCAGCGCCGCGATCGTCTCGCGGGCGATCACCTTGCCGCCGATCGCCGCCTGGATCGGGATCTTGAACAAATGCCGGGGGATCAGGTCCTTCAGCCGCTCAACGAGCTGGCGGCCACGGGCTTCGGCGGCGCCGCGGTGGACGATCATGGAGAGGGCGTCGACCGGCTCGCCGTTGACCAGGATGTTCATCTTGACGAGGTCGCCCTCGCGGTGGCCGATCTGGTGATAGTCGAAGCTGGCATAGCCGCGGCTGATCGATTTCAGCCGGTCGTAGAAATCGAACACGAC
Organism: Sphingomonadaceae bacterium; assembly: GCA_019239785.1. Taxonomy (GTDB): domain Bacteria; phylum Pseudomonadota; class Alphaproteobacteria; order Sphingomonadales; family Sphingomonadaceae; genus Allosphingosinicella. Next base: position 1,735 of record JAFAZM010000126.1, on the reverse strand, counting down.
CTCGTTGAGCGGCAGCTCGTAGGTGAGCTGGGCGCGGCCGGCGACATAGGTGAGGTTCTTCTGGATGCCGCGCCGGTCCTGGCAGAGCTTCAGGATCGCGCCGAGATGCTCGTCGGGGACGTAGATGGTCGCCTCGATCCAGGGCTCCTCCATCAGCTCGATCTGGGTGGGATCGGGCATGTCGGCCGGATTGTGGATCTCGCGCATGGTGCCGTCGCGCATATGCAGGCGATAGACGACGGAGGGCGCCGTCGTGATCAGGTCGAGATCATATTCGCGGGTCAGCCGCTCCTGGATGATCTCGAGATGGAGAAGGCCGAGGAAGCCGCAGCGGAAGCCGAAGCCGAGCGCGGCGCTGGTCTCCATCTCGAAGGAGAAGCTGGCATCGTTGAGGCGCAGCTTGGAGAGCGAATCCCTCAGCTTCTCGAAATCGTTCGCGTCGGTCGGAAAGAGGCCGCAGAAGACGACCGGCTGCACCGTCTTGAAGCCCGGCAATGGGGAGGCGGCCGGGCGGCGCAGATCGGTGATGGTGTCGCCGACGCGGGTCTCGGCGACGTCCTTGATCTGCGCGGTGATGAAGCCGATCTCGCCGGCGCCGAGCTGGGCGAGCTGCTCGATCTTCGGCCGGAACACGCCGACCCGGTCGACCAGGTGGCTGGTGCCCGAGGCCATGAAGCGGATCTGCTGGCCCTTGCGGATCACGCCGTCGATGACGCGGATCAGGATGACGACGCCGAGATAGGGATCGTACCAGCTGTCGACGAGCATCGCCTTCAGCGGCGCGTCCAGGTCGCCCTTGGGCGGCGGGATGCGGGCGACGATCGCCTCCAGCACCTCGTCGATCCCGACGCCGGTCTTGGCCGAGGTCAGCACGGCATCGTCGGCGGGGAGGCCGACGATGTCCTCGATCTCCTTCTTCACCTTGTCGACGTCGGCGGCGGGGAGGTCGATCTTGTTGATCACCGGCACGATCTCATGGTCGTGCTCGATCGACTGGTAGACGTTGGCGAGGGTCTGCGCCTCGACGCCCTGGGCGGCGTCGACGACGAGCAGCGCGCCCTCGCAGGCGGCGAGGCTGCGCGACACCTCATAGGCGAAATCGACATGGCCCGGCGTGTCCATCAGGTTGAGGACATAGGCCTTGCCGTCGCTGGCCTTGTAGTCGAGCCGCACGGTCTGCGCCTTGATCGTGATCCCGCGCTCCTGCTCCAGCTCCATATTGTCGAGCACCTGGCTGGTCATCTCGCGCGCGGAGAGGGCGCCGGTCTGCTGGATCAGCCGGTCGGCGAGCGTCGATTTGCCATGATCGATATGGGCGATGATGGAGAAATTGCGGATGGCGGAGAGGTCGGTCATTGCGGCGGCGCCCTAGCAGGGGCGGGCCGAATTGCAAAAGCGGCGGGGCTGTTGGGGGGTCCGAGGCCGGAAAGAAAAAGGGGATTTCACGCGAAGGCGCGAAGAAGAAGGACGCGAAGGGCGCGAAGTCCTTGGCGTCGCCGAAGCTGTGCCTCTCCCCATTTGCCTGCGGCGCGGCCGCCATGAAATTTCGCGCAGAGACGCAGAGGCGCAGAGACGCAGAGAAGAAAAGTGGAGTGACCCCCTAGGATGAGACAGGGAGCTAAGACACACTGATCAGGGAGGTTGGTGTGGCGAGGAAGCGACGACATTCACGAGAGTTCAAGCTAGCGGCGCTTGCCCGGATGGAGGGAACGTCGGACGTTGCGGGTTTGGCGGC
>JAFAZM010000140.1 GCA_019239785.1 Sphingomonadaceae bacterium | reverse complement strand
GGCCGCCGGCCTGGTCCTAGCCGCCGCACCGTCCTTCGCCCAGGAGGGCGCGCGCCACGGGCCCGCCATTTCCGCACCCGCCCAGTTGAGCCCGTCCGAGCGCGATTCCTATCGCGCCGTCTTCGCGTCGCTCCGCGCGCAGGATTGGGCGGGCGCCGCCGGCCGGCTCGACGGGATGCGCGACGGGCCGCTGCACAATCTCGCCCGCGCGATGCTCTACACGATGCCGGGCTCGCCCCGGGTCGAGGCCGCGCCGTTGCTCGACCTGCTCGCCCGCGCGCCCGAGCTGCCGCAGGCGGACGACCTCGCCCGCCTGGCCCGTTCCCGCGGCGCCGACACGGTGCCGGACCTGCCGCAGGCGCAGCGCCTCTACGGCCTCAGCGGCCAGCCGCGCCGCACCCGGCCGCGTCCGATCCAGGGCGATCCGGTCGCCGATCAGCTCGAGCCGTTAATCCAGCCCCTGATCCGCGACGACCATGCGGTCGAGGCCGAGGCCCTGCTCGCCACCCGCAGCGCCGAGCTCTCCGACGAGGCGCGCACCGCCTTCCAGCAGCGCATCGCCTGGGTCTATTTCCTGAACGGAATGGACCAGGACGCGCGGCGGATCGCCGACCTCGCCCGCTCCGGCCCGACCGCATATGCGATCAACGCCGAATGGGTCTCCGGCCTCGCCGCCTGGCGGATGGCCGATTATGCCGCGGCCGCCGAGCATTTCGCCGATGTCGCCCAGCGCTCCAGCGACCAGGAGCTGATCGCCGCCGGCAATTATTGGGCGGCGCGTGCCGACACCGCCGGTGGCCATCCCGAGCGGGTGCAGGCGCGGCTGCGCGCCGCGGCGCGGCTCGGCGAGACCTTCTACGGCCTGCTCGCGCAGAGCGCGCTCGGCATGCGCCAGGTGCCGGCCGACATGACCACCTTCACCGAGGCCGACTGGGAGGCGCTCCAGGGCCTGAAGAATGTCCGCGCCGCGATCGCGCTCAGCGAGATCGGCGAGGACGATCTCGCCGCCTCATTGCTCCGCCGCCAGGCCGCGATCGGCAATCCGCGCGACCATGAGCATCTGATCCACCTCGCCGCCCGGCTGAACCTCACCTCGACCCAGATGTACCTGGCCCATAACGGGCCGCGCGGCATGCGCTACGGGCCGAACGACCGCTATCCGACGCCGAGCTGGCGGCCGACCCGCGGCTGGCGGGTCGATCCCTCGCTCGCCTTCGCCCATACGCTGCAGGAATCGCAGTTCCGCGCCGACGCGGTGAGCCCGGCCGGCGCCCGAGGGCTGATGCAGGTCCGCCCCGGCACCGCCGGCGACATGGCCCGCGCCCGCGGCGAAGCCTTCACCCCGGCCTCGCTGAACCAGCCGCAGATCAACATCGAATATGGCCAATCCTATCTCGAATATCTGCGCGATCAGCCCGGCACCGGCGGCCTGCTGCCCAAGGTGATCGCCTCCTACAATGCCGGCCCGGCGCCGGTGGCGGAGTGGAACACGCGCTACGACCAGAGCGATCCGCTCTTCTACATCGAGTCGCTGCCTTATTGGGAAACCCGCGGCTACGTGCCGATCATCCTCCGCAATTACTGGATCTACGAATCCCGCGATGCCGACCGCTCCCCGAGCCGCCGCGCCCTCGCCCAGGGCCTCTGGCCCCGCTTCCCCGGCCTCCCCGGCCCGACCGCGGTTCGCATCGCGCCAAGGCCGCGACAGCAGACCGCGATGGGCGCGGATCGGTAGCCAACCTCTCGTCATTCCCGCGAAAGCGGGAATCCCGCTTTTTCTTGTTCCCCTTCTTCGCGCCTTCGCGCCTTCGCGTGCAAAAAGGAAGAAGTTGGCTCACGCGAAGCCGCGAAGAACGCGAAGGAAGGTAGAAGCGGGATTCCCGCTTTCGCGGGAATGATGGGCATTGAATGTTCTTGCTTCGTTCGAGTTCGCCTCCTAACCTCGTCCAAATGCGACCCGATGCCCGCGCCGGCCGCGGCGCGCCTGAAAACACGACGCCGACCCGCTTCAACCTGCCGAGCCGCGAGGCCGACGGCGACTGGCTCGATACGCGCGAGGAATTGGACGGGCTGCCGCCGCTCCGAACGACGGTGACGGTCGAGAAGCCGAAGACGATCATCACCCGCAACCAGTCGCCCGACATCGGCTTCGACCGCTCGATCAACCCCTATCGCGGCTGCGAGCATGGCTGCATCTATTGCTTCGCCCGGCCGACCCACGCCTTCCACGATCTCTCCCCCGGCCTCGACTTCGAATCGAAATTGTTCGCCAAGCCCGATGCGGCGAAATTGCTTCGCGCCGAGCTGGCGAAGCCCGGCTATGCGGTCCGCCCGATTGCGATGGGGACCAACACCGATCCCTACCAGCCGATAGAGGGCACATGGCGGATCACCCGTTCGGTGCTGGAGGTGCTCTCCGAGACCAGTCATCCGGTGACGATCACCACCAAGTCGGACCGGGTGCTGCTCGACCTCGACCTGCTCGCCGACATGGCGAAGCGCGACCTCGTCAGCGTCGCGCTGTCGGTGACCTCGCTCGAGCCCAGTATCTCGCGCACGCTTGAGCCGCGGGCGCCGGCTGCGCGCAAGCGCCTCGCCGCGGTGAAAAGGCTTGCCGAGGCCGGCGTGCCCGCTTGGGTGGCGATCGCGCCGGTCGTGCCGGGGATCACGGACCACGAGCTCGAGCATCTCGTCGAAGCGGCGGCGGAGGCCGGCGCGCTCGGCTGCTTCTATCTGCCGGTCCGCCTGCCGTTCGAGGTCGCGCCACTGTTCCGTGCCTGGCTCGACGAGCATTTCCCCGACCGCGCCGGCAAGGTGATGCACATCATCCAGTCGATCCGCGGCGGCAAGGACAACGATCCCAACTGGTTCAGCCGGATGCGCGGACAGGGGCCCTGGGCTGACCTGCTCAGGACAAGGTTCGAGCGGGCGGTGAAGAAGCACGGGCTGAACGTCGAGAAACGACCCCTCCGCCGCGACCTGTTCGAGCCGCCGCAGGGGGCGCAGCTGAGACTATTTTAGATCCTCCCCGGGACGGGGAGGGGGACCGCGGCGCGAAGCGGCGTGGTGGAGGGGGCCCGGAGGAAGAGGCGCCCTAAACTCGGGGCCCCCTCCACCATGCTGCGCATGGTCCCCCTCCCCGTCCCGGGGAGGATCTTGGGGTCGGCGCCCGTCAGCTCGCCCTGATGCAGAACGACCGCACCACGCTTTCCGTCATCGCCTCGCAATCCGCGCCGGCGAATGGGAAGGACCCGGTCAGCGCGTCCTTCACCTCGGGCGCCAGCGCCTGCTGCAGCCGGCGCCGCGCGCGCAGGTGCCGGGTCTTCACCGTCGCGGGTAGGATGCCCAGGGTCTCCGAGACCTCGTCCACGCCCAGCCCTTCGATCTCGCGCAGCACGAATACGATGCGGAAAGGCTCGGGCAGGGCCGCGATCGCCGCCTCCATGATCCGCCGCAACTCGGCCCGCGCCTGCGCCTTGTCCGGCGCGGCGCCGCTCATCGAACCCTGCATCAGCTTTTCCCGATAATCGTCGAGGACCGCGACCGAGGCCTCGTCCAGCTGCGCCCGCCGCCGCTTCGCCGCGCGCAGCCGCCCCAGCGCCTCGTTGATCGCGATCCGGGTGAGCCAGATGGAGAGCGAGGAGCGGCCCTCGAAGCTGCGGATCGCGGCGAAGGCGCGAAGATAGGCGCTTTGCACCGCATCCTCGGCCTCGGCGCGGTCGCCGAGGATCGCGAAGGCGGCGCGGAACAGGCGCTGGTTGTTGCGGGTGGTGACCAGCCGCACCGCCGCCGAATCGCGCACCGCGACCAGCCCGGCGAGGACGGCATCGTCGACATTCCGGTAATCGGGCCGGGGGGCGGCGGTCATGAACCCCTCCTTTCACTCCGCATTGGATGCCGCAAGGCCCGGTGCGTTCCCGTCACACGCCAGTGCAGCCGATCGACGCCATCAGCTCGCGGCGCAGCTCCGCATCCTCGCGGAAGTCGCCGAGCCAGCATTTGGTGACCATCGCCGATTCGCGCTGGTTGACGCCGCGCGTGCCCATGCAGCCGTGCCGCGCCTCGACGATCACGGCGACGCCCTTCGGCCGCAGCACCTCGTCGAGCGTGCGGGCGATCTGGACGGTGAGCCGTTCCTGGAGCTGGAGCCGGCGGGCAAAGGCGTCGACCAGCCGCGAGAGCTTGGAGATGCCGACGACGCGGCCGTTCGGGCGATAGGCGACGTGCGCATGGCCAAGGATCGGCGCCATATGATGCTCGCAGGTCGACACGACCGGAATGGCGCGGAGCAGCACCGTCTCCTGATAATCCTCTGCCTCGCCGAAGGTGCGTTCGAGCAGGTCGGCGGGATCGATCGCATAGCCGGCGAACCATTCCCTATAGGCGCGAGCGACGCGGGCCGGCGTGTCGCGCAGCCCCTCGCGCGCGGGGTCGTCGCCGGCGGCCGCGATCAGAATGCGCACCGCCGCCTCGATCTCGGCCGGCCCGGGTCGCGGCGGCAGCGACGGCGATGAAAAGGACGGCAAGGCGCCGAAGGAGGTTTCGACGACGGCCTCGTCGCCACAGGACAGGAATTCCACGAACATACCCCGCTTGCTGGTTGCCGCAATTGGATGCGGGCGCGGGCGCCGGGTTCCCGGGAACCGCCCGGACGGCCCGGCATCCAACAGTCGCGGCCCGGACAGGCGGCCGCTTGCTTTCGGGAGGATGATGAGATGAGGATGAAGCTTGCGGCGCTGGCGGCGGCCGCGTTCGCGCTTTCCGCGCCGGTCCAGGCGCAGGCGCCGAACGACGCCCAGATCGCCCATATCGCCTATACGGCCGGCCAGATCGACGTCGCCGCGGCGCGCCAGGCGCTGCAGCGCTCGCATGACGCGCAGGTCCGCGCCTTCGCCCGGACCATGGTCCGCGACCATGAGGCGGTGAACCGGCAGGCGGTCGCCCTGGTCACGCGGCTCCACGTCACTCCGGCCGCCAATCCGACCAGCGCCGCTTTGAGCAGCCAGGCGGCGGCGACGCTGCACCGGCTCGCCACTTTGCGCGGCGCCGCCTTCGACCGCGCCTATGTCGACAATGAGGTCGTCTATCACCGCAATGTCAATGGCGCGCTGCGCGACACTTTGATCCCCGCGGCGCGGAATGCCGAGCTGAAAAGCCTGCTCCAATCGGGCCTGGCGCTCTTCACCGAGCACCAGACCCACGCCGAGCATCTCGCGAGCCGGCTCCATTGAGGCGGCTGCCCCCTCTGGCGGCGCTGGCCGGCGCGGCGGCTTCGGCCGCCGCCCCGCCGGCAAGCCATGAGCATGCGGTACCGATCGCAGGCATGCACTTCGGCGCTCCGCCTGCAGGCCTGCGCGCCGGCGACACGATCCTCTGGGTCAATCGCGACATCGTCGCCCACACCGTCACCGCCCGCGACCGCAGCTTCGACCTCGTGATCCAGCCGCGGCAAAGCGCCCGCGTCACCTTGCGTCGGGCTGGCGCGATCGCCTTCTACTGCCGCTTCCATCCGACGATGCAGGGGGTGCTGAACGTCGGCCGCTAGCCTGGAAACCCCCGAGTCATCCCGGCGAAGGCCGGGACCCATGAACACGGTCCTGGAGAGTTAGGAACGCGCTCACAGCCGTTCCGAAACCTCGGTGTGCATGGGCCCCGGCCTCCGCCGGGGTGACTCCTGTGTCACGGCCCGCTCCCTAAAGCCGCCGCGGATCGATGACATAGTCCCGCTCGCGATAGCTGAACCAATCGAAGTCCGCCGGCCGCCCGGTCCCCGCCATGTCCTGGCAGGCCATGCCGACGAAGGCGCCGGTGAAATTGGGCAGGCCCGGCGCGGTCGCCTCGTCGGAGAGGATCGAGGCGTCGAATTGCTCGGGCAGCCACGTCCACCCCGCCGCGCCGTCGGGCTGCCAGGCGAACAGCAGCCGCTCGTAGTCGACCTCGACCCGCAGCTCGATCGGCCCCGCGGGGATCGGCACCGGCGTGGTGAAGGCATCCGCCACCGGCGCGTCGGGCAGCGCAGACATCACCCGAAGATGGCGCCCGATCGCCTCGTCATGGCTGACATGGAGATAGTGGAACTTGGCCCCATTATAATAGCAGACCAGGCCCGCCGCCTGCTGGAAATGGGCAGGCGCGAAGTCCATCCGCGTCGCCGCGGAATAGCAGAAGGCCTGCTGCCGGCGCGCGACCAGGGCCTGGGTGAATAGGCTCCCGATCGTCTCGCGCCCATGGAGCCTCAGCCAGCCAGGCCGCGCGGCGAGA
>JAFAZM010000106.1 GCA_019239785.1 Sphingomonadaceae bacterium | reverse complement strand
GACAAAAGAGGCGCGGCGACGATCTACGACGTGGACTTCGAACCGGTACCCGGCGCGACCCCCGACGCGGAAAGCGTCGGCCTGCACACGCTCGACCATCTCACCCACAATCTGATGCGCGGGCGGATGGATCATTGGGCGGGCTATTACGAGCGCATCTTCAACTTCCGCGAGATCCGTTATTTCGACATCGAGGGGAAGCAGACCGGGCTGTTCAGCCGGGCGATGACCGCCCCCGACGACAAGATCCGCATCCCGCTGAACGAAAGCCAGGACGAGCACAGCCAGATCGAGGAATTCATCAAGGATTATAAGGGCGAAGGCATCCAGCATCTGGCGCTCGCCACCGACGATATCTTCGCCACAGTCGACAAGCTGCGCGCCAATGGCATCCGCTTCCAGGACACGCCCGACACCTATTACGAGATGATCGACAAGCGGGTACCGGGCCACGGCCATTCTATCGAGGAGATGCGCAAGCGCCGCATCCTGATCGACGGTTCGCCGGAGACCGGCGAAGGCCTGCTCCTCCAGATCTTCACCGAGAACATGGTCGGCCCGATCTTCTTCGAGATCATCCAGCGCAAGGGCAATGAGGGCTTCGGTGAGGGCAATTTCAAGGCCCTGTTCGAATCGATCGAGCTCGACCAGATCAAGCGCGGCGTCATTCCGGCGAAGTGAGGCCCCGGGGCATTTGCCGCGAATCCAAGCCGTCGGACGATCCCGTCCGACTTGAAAATGCCTTGGGGCGGCGACCCGACAAATGTGGGGCTTGCCTGCCGTCCGGGCGCGGTTAGTCTCGATTGCAAAGGGGCCGACACGGCCCCTTCGCATTTCTGCCACCGCCCCGTTCGCAGGAGTATGTATGAACGTTCGTAAGTCCCTCGCTCTTTCCGTTGCCGTCCTCACGCTGCCGCTCGCCGCGCCGGGGCTCGCCCAGCAGCCGGGCCTGCATGTCGGCGCGACCGTCACCGATCCGCAGGGCGGCACCGTCGGCACGATCGCCGCGATCAACGGCGCGAACCTGATTCTGCACACCGACCGCCACGATATTCCAGTGCCGGTCACCCCCTTCACCGCCACGCCGAACAGCGTGTTGTTCGGCATGACCCAGGCCCAGCTCGACGCCGCCTACGAGCAGGCCCAGGCCGCGGCCGCGCAGGCCTTCGCCGTCGGCGCGATCCTGCGCGACAGCGCCGGCGTCGTCGTCGGCCCGGTGACCGCGCTCGACGCGGCGACGGTGACGGTCCGGATCGATGCCAATGTCGTCCGGCTGCCCCGCGCCGCGCTCGCGGCCAGCCCGAACGGGTTGGTGACCGGCGCGACGCGCGCCCAGCTGCTCGCCGCCTCGGTTCCCGCGCCGCCGCAGCCCGCCCCTGCCCCGTCGCCCTCCCCGTCGCCCACGTCCGGCAATTGAGGCGACGGCGCACGCACGGGCGGCACAGGCCGCCCCGTGCGCGCGTCGGAGGCGCCAAGTATACCATCGTACAAAAATCTGCCTCGCTCATCCTGAGTAGCCGTTGAGCTTGTCGAAACGGCGTATCGAAGGACGCACGGGTCTTGAGCCGGTCCTTCGATACGGGCCTTCGCCAAGCTCAGTCCCTACTCAGGATGAGCGGTTCAATCCAAACGCGGCATAGTCTGGAGGCGTGGCGGCGCCGATAGGGCCGATACGACCGGCGCCTGAGCCGCCCCCGCGACGTCAGCGGCGCCGCTCGTTCTCCGCCCTGTAATCGAGCCTCAGTCCGTGCAGCGTCGCGCCCTCCGAACGATCGAACTGGTCGCGAAGCGCGCGGATGAACAGGTCGAGCGCATCCTGCATTTCCGGCGGCAGCGACAGATAGGCGTTCAGCAATTCGCTCGCGCCCTGCCCAAGCCATTCGCCCTGATTGCGCCGCCCCGTCAGCACGTAGACAATATCGACATCGACGGCGGCAAGCCTGGCAAGATAATCGCCGCGAAGTTCCCTTTTGTCATTTTCATAGAGACTTTGCTTGGGAACATCAGTCCCGACGAGAGCGGAAAACTCCGCCTGACGCATGCCCAGCCTCTTGCGCTCTTCGGCCAGGCGCATGCCGAAAGTCGTCTTTTTTGAAAATTTATGCTTGACAGTTCCGCGCAAAACGATGAGTCTCCTGCCCGACAAATCTCCGCAGACCGCATCGCATATGACGAACCCATTTGTCGCGTCCATTTACGGCGCGCCGGCTTTTGTGCGGGCCAACGCCAAGCCGGCGCGAGGCCGCGGCGCGCCGATCCGGCCCCGAGAAGCCGGACGGTGACGCAGGCGAAGCTGCTCCCTTCCGGCTTCACGCCACGGGAATTGCTGCTCGCCGCCGCCGCGCAAGCCGTGCTCGCCGCCTTCCGTGAGCCGCTCGAGCAGCGCCACCTGTCGGCGCCCGCCACCGCGACCCTTCGCCTGCTCGAGACCGCGCTCGATCCCTATCGCGGCGAGCCGCCGCGACCGCTTCCCGCCCGCAGCAAATAACCGCTTCCTGACGCGCGCCGCCGCCGATAAGGTCGAGGCCTGCTTGGGAGGGTTGAGTATGTCCGGTGCGGCGTTGAAGACGCAGGGTGCGAAGGCGGGAGGCGCCGCTCCCTCGCCCAGTTGGGAAGAGGATGCGCTCGGCTTCCTGATCGCGCCGGAGACACGCGAGGCCTTCTTCGAACGCTATTACGAGCGCGAGGCTTTGATCAACGTGCGGAACGAGCCGGATCGCTATGCCGACCTGCTCACCCTCCAGATCCTCGACGATTTCATCAACAGCGCCGACCTGCGCGAGGGGATGATCGACCTCACCAGCCAGAAGAGCCGGATCTCGCGCGAATCCTATATCGACGAGGGCGGCCGGATCAGCCGCGTCGCCGTCGCCGAGGAATATCTCGATGGCGCGACGATCATCCTGCCCCAGTTCCACGATTCGATCTTCAAGCTCGGCGAATTCTGCCGGGCGCTGGAGGAGGTCTTCTCCTGCCACGTCCAGACCAACATCTATCTGACCCCGTCGGGCAATCAGGGCTTCCCGACCCATTACGACAATCATGACGTGTTCGTGATGCAGGTCTCCGGCGCCAAGGCCTGGAAGCTCTACGGCGTGCCGGTGGAGACTCCGTTCCGCGGCGAAAGGTTCGAGCTCGGCCAGCACGAGCCGGGCCCGGTCACCCATGAATTCACGCTCAATCCGGGCGACTGCGTCTACGTGCCGCGCGGGATGATGCACGACGCGGTCAATGTCGGCGAGGAACCTTCGCTCCACATCACCGTCGGCATGATCACCAAGACCTGGGCCGATCTGATGCTCGAATCGGTTTCGGAGCTTGCGCTCACCTCGCCCGAATTCCGCCGCTCGCTGCCCGCGGGCTTCGCCGGCCGCGACTTCGACCGGGAGGCCGCGCGCGCGCATTTCGACAGGCTGCGGCAGGAGATCGCCGACCACGCCGGCATGGACAGCGCCTTCGACCTTCTCGCCGACAATTTCGTGCGCGGCCGCCGGCCGAACGTCGCCGGCGTGATCTCGGCCGGCGTTTCCGGGCCGCAGGAAGGCGACCGCTATCGCCGCCGCCGCTTCGTGCCCTGGAACGTCGCCGACGACGAGGGCAAGCTGGTGCTGATCGGCCCGGGCGGCGATCTGAACTTCGAGGCGGAGGAAGGCGATGCGCTCGACGTCGCCCTCTCCGGCGCTCCGTTCACCGCCGCCGATCTCGACTGCAAGGATCCGGCCGAGCTGATCAAGACGCTCTGGTCCGGCGGCTATCTGGAACGGATCACCTAGCCGGTATTCGGAACAGCATAACCGCTCATCCTGAGTAGGGACTGAGTCTGGTGAAGGCCCGTATCGAAGGACCGCTCAGATATTGTGCGTCCTTCGATGCGCCGGTTCGACAAGCTCACCGGCTACTCAGGATGAGCGGGCGAGGATTAACGCACGCTGCTCTGGTGACGCGACACGGCCGGGATCGCGCGGCAATGGGCGCGGACCGCCTCGACCAGGGGAAAGTCGCCGGCGGCGCGGGCGACGCGCTCGCCCTCCTCGCAATCGCCGGTGCGGACGATCTCCCCGACCCTGGTGCCGAGCTCCGGCGTGCCGGCGCGCAACGGTCCGGTCGGCGTCGCGGGCGGCTGCCGCGCCGCCTCGGCGCGCAAAGCGGCGTCGTTCGCGCCGGACCAGCGCGTCCACAGGCCCGAATAGTCTCGGGGCGCAGGCGGCGGCGGTGCGGACGCGGCGGCAGCCAGTGCCGAGGCGATCATCGCTGCAATCATGAAGGCCGCTCTTGCATATCCGTCCTGAACGCAGGGGGAACGGGTAGGTAGTGACGGCGCGGCGCGACCGCAAGCTGCGCGGCTTCGCCCCGTTCAGCGCCAGCGGTCGCCCTGCTCCCGGACGAAGCGGCGCCAGACGGAGGACCATGGGATGACGAATGCGAACAGGATCGGCCAGGGCGCGATCGCCAGCAGATCGGCCTCGGTCTGCGCGGTGGCGGCGCCCGACAGCATCCGCGGCAGGGCGTAGACGGCCAGGTACAGCACCGTCCACAACAGCTCGAAGAGCAGGATCGGCAGCATCTGCAGCGGGTAGCGCAGGCCGAGAAACGCGCAGAGCCAAAGGCCGGCGAGCATGCTTTCCTGCATGCCGCGTATGGCCGGATCCGGGCTGATCATTTGGGGCAGGAGCAGCGCGCAGCCGGCGATCGCGGAAAGGAGGAAGGCGGCGCGAAGCAGACGCAGCCGCGCCGCCGAAACCTCGTTCGTGCCGCCCTCCCCCGCCTCGGGCGGGACCGGAGCCTCACTCCCGGGGGGACCCCCGCGCTCGGCCGGCTGCCGTACATAATGACGCCAGACATATCCCCAGGGAATGACCAGGGCGATCGGGAGCGGGAAGAAGCCGATCTCGAACAGGTCCCGCGCCAGCCGCGGCGAGCTCATGCCGGCCAGCCATTGCGGCGCGCCATAGTCGAGCAGCCAGAGCGTCTTCCAGATCAGCTCGAAGAAGAAGAGCGGCATCATCCGCAACGGGTAACGGATCGTCACGAACGCGCTCAGCCAGATCGCGACGAGGATGCACGCGACGATCCCGCGCGAGGCCGGATCCGGGTGGGTCAGATAGGGCAATTTCGTGAAGCAGCCGTCGACGGCGACGAAGAGCGCGATCGCGCGCAGGACGTAGAGGCGGACGAGCGAGGTTTCGTGCGCGCGTCGCGACCCGATGGCCGGCGCGCCCGAAGCCGCGGCCGGCGCCATCTCAGATTTCCCCGCCGGCGGGCGCGACGTCGCGGCGCCGCCCGAGCGAGGCGAGCGCGGTGCGCAGCCTTTTTCCGAACCGCACCCGGACCAGCCAGAACAGCAGGAAGCCGAGCGGGGC
>JAFAZM010000115.1 GCA_019239785.1 Sphingomonadaceae bacterium | reverse complement strand
GGGGGACTGGGGACTGGGGACTAGGGACTGGCAATCAGAATGCCGGGGCCATTCATCGCGCTTTCCCAGTCCCCAGTCCCCAGTCCCCAGTCCCGAACACGCCCCTACCGCAACGCCCTCGCCACATGGGCCAGCTTCGCCCATTTGCTGATCACCGTGCGGCTGTCCCAGGCCCGTTCGCCGCGCGCGATCACCTTGCGGGAGATGTCGCCGTAGATGTTCGCCGCCGACAGCACCGCCCAGCGCGAGCGGCGCGGCAGCCGCTCCGCGCCGATCCGGGCCGAGGCTTCGTAAGGCGCGGCCAGCGCGGCGAGCCGCTGCGCGAACCCGGCGAGGTCGGCGCGGTGGCGCGCCTCGCCCAATGTGCCGGGGACGATCTCCTTCTCCGCAAGCCAGTCCGCCGGGATGTAGATGCGGCCCACGCCGTCATCCTCGACGATGTCGCGGGCGATGTTGGCGAGCTGGAAGGCCATGCCGAGGTCGGCCGCGTGGCGCAAAGTCTCCTCGTCGTCCGGGGCGACGCCCATGATCACCGCCATCATGCAGCCGACCGCGCCGGCGACATGGTAGCAGTAAAGCAGCAGATCCGCCTGCGTCCCGGGTCGCCAGCCGGCGGCGTCGAGCGCGAAGCCTTGGAGATGGTCGTCGATGAAGCGGCGCGGGATCGCGCATTCCTCGACCACCAGGGCGAGCGCATCGAAGGCGCGCTCGCCGGTCGGCTCGCCGGAAAGTGCCCGGTCGGTGAGGGTGCGGGCGAGGGCGACGCGCGCCGCGGGATCGGCGGGCGGCACCGCGCCATGGCCGAGCACCTGGCCGTCGGTGAGGTCGTCGCAGGCGCGGCACCAGGCGTAGAGCAGCCAGGCCCGCTCGCGCGTCGGCTGGTCGAACAGCCGGCTGGCGAAGCGGAAGGAGGTCGAGCCGTGGCGGATGATCCGCTCGGCCTCCGCGACCAGGCTCTCCCGTTCAGCGCGCTGGATCATCGATCATCAATCCGGCCGTGGCCTTGGCGCTCCCGACCACGCCCGGAATGCCGGCGCCGGGGTGGGTGCCGGCGCCGACGAAATAGAGGTTGGGAATCGCATCGTCGCGATTGTGGACGCGGAACCAGGCGCTCTGGGTCAGCAAGGGCTCGAGGCTGAACGCGGAGCCGAGATGCGCGCCGAGGTCGCGCTCGAAATCGTCGGGCGCATAATGGAAGCGGGTCGTAATCCGCGCGCGCAGGCCGGGCATCAGCCTCTCCTCCAGCAGGGCAAGGATCGCATCCGCATAAGCGGCGCCTTCCTCTTTCCAGTCGATGCCAAGCTTGCCGAGATGCGGCACCGGCGCAAGCGCATAGAAGGTGGAGCGGCCAGGCGGAGCCATGCTGGGATCGGTCGCGGTCGGGTGGTGAAGGTAAAGCGATGGGTCGCCGGGCAGGACGCCGCGATCGTAGATGTCGCCGAGCAGCCCCCGGTAGCGCGGGCCGAACAGGATCGAATGGTGCCGGACCTCGGGCCAGCTGCCCTCGGTGCCGAAATGGACGACGAACAAGGAGGGCGAGAAGCGCTTCCGCTTCAGCCGCTTCACCGCTTCAGGGCCGCGCCGATGGCCTTCGATCAGGCCGTAGCTGTGGACGACGTCGCCGTTCGAGGCGACCATGTCGAAGCTCTGGCTGCCGCCGGCCCGCGTCCGCACCCCGGTCGCGCGCCGGCCGTCCGTCTCGATCGCCTCGACCGGCTCGCTGAGGCGGAGCGTGCCGCCGAGCCGCTGGAAATGGGCGGCCATGCCGCGGACCAGGGCATTGGTGCCGCCCTTCGCGAACCACACGCCGCCGTCGCGCTCCAATTTGTGGATCAGGGCGTAGATCGCGCTGGTCGTCATCGGATTGCCACCGACGAGCAGGGTATGGAAGGAGAGCGCCTGGCGCAATTTCTCGTTGCGGACGCAGGACGAGACCTGGGCGTAGACCGAACGCCAGGCCCGGCGGCGGAGCAAAGCCGGGGCGGCGCGGAGCATCGCGCTGAAATGGAGGAACGGCACGGCGCCGAGCTTGCGATAGCCCTGCTCGAACACGGCCTCCGAATAGGAAAGGAAGCGGCGATAGCCGGCGACGTCCCGCGGATCGAGCGCTGCGATCTGCGCCTCGAGCGCCGCATCGTCGTTCGAATAATCGAAGAGCGTGCCGTCGGGCCAGCTCAGCCGGTAGAAGGGCGTCACCGGGACCAGCTCGACGTTCTCCGCCATGTCGGCGCCGGGCAGCGCCCACAATTCCTCGAGGCAGGCGGGGTCGGTGATGACGGTCGGGCCGGCGTCGAAGACATGGCCGTCCTGCTCCCATACATAGGCGCGGCCGCCCGGCCGGTCGCGCGCCTCGAAGATCGTGGTCGCGATCCCCGCCGATTGCAGGCGGATGGCGAGCGCGAGCCCGCCGAAGCCGGCGCCGATCACCACGGCGGTGCGTGCGCCCGCCCTCATCGCCACAGCTGCGCCAGCGCCTTGCCGAGCGGCACCGGCGGCCGGCCGCTCAGGATCCGGACCTTGTCCGACAGGCTCGACCGGCCGGCATAGAAGCGTGCGATGATCGCCGGATCGAGGCGGTAGAAATGCTCGAGCACGCGGTAGCGCCGGGCGGGCGCGGCGGCGCGGAACAGCATCCGGTCGAGCAGCCGGTAGAAGCCGCGCCCGCGCCAGAGGCGCCGCGCCTCCCCTCGCAGGATCGCGGGAAGCGCGGCGAGATCGGGCTGGCGCGCGGCCAGCAAGGCAAGCCGCACCGCGTCGGGCAGCGAATAGCCGGTGGTCGGATGGAAGAAGCCGCCGCGCAGCCCCAGCCGCGCCGGCCCTTTATCGTCCGGCCAGAAGGCGTCGAAATCGCCGCCCATCGCCACCGGAAGCAGGCCCTGCTCGCGGCTTTCGACGTGCGCGATTCGCCAGCCCTGCGCTTCGGCATAGGCACGGACCCGCGCCTCCAGCGCATCGGGATCGAGGCTCGGATCGAGGGAATAATAAGTGTCCTCGACCAGCAGCCGGTCCGGCGCGAAGGGCAGGCAATAAAGGAAGCGGTAGCCTTCGGACTGGTCGACGATCGCATCCATCACGATCGGCCGCGCCAGGCCGTGCGGGCCGGCGAGCCGATATTCGACGCCCACGAATTTCTGCCAGCCGAGCTCCAGCGCCTCCAGCCGGTCCGCCCCGCGCGCATCGATCACCGCCCCGGCGGCGATGCGCTCGCCGCCGGTCAAAGTGAGGCCGTCCCGGTCGACCGCGGCGATCGGCGTGCCGAGACGATATTGGTCCGGACGCAGCCGCGCGCGCACCGCTTGGTCGAGCAGCGAGGAGCGGCAGCTATTATACCCCGTCAGCAAGGTCCGCGCGCGCTTCGGAAAGCGCACGTCATAGCCGTCCCAGCTCGTGGCGATCATCGGCGCGACCAGCCAGCGGTCCGCCGGATCGACGTCGGAGTCGAAGAAGGACCAGATATGGTTGCCGCCGAACGCCTCGCCGGCTTCCACCAGCAGGAGCGGCGCCTCCGGCCGCAGCTTCGCCATGGCGAGCGCGGCCAGGCAGCCGGCCAGGCCGCCGCCCGCGATCACCAATCCCTGCCGGTCCCCCGCAATCATGCGCCAGCCCTACGGGAAGAGGTCGCGCCGCGCCAAGGCTTGCTGTAGGCCATGGCTGTGCCGCAGGCCTCGCTCCTCTTCTCGATCCTTGCGATGATCGCGATCGTCGGCCTGCGCTATCTCGCGGTGAGCGGCGCCTTCGCCTGGCTGACGCGGCTGCGGCGGCCCGGTCTCTATGCCGGGCTCGACCGGCAGATAAAGCGCGAGATCCTCTGGTCGCTGCTCAGCGCCTTCATCTACGGCGCGCCGGCCGGACTCGTCGCCTGGGGCTGGCAGGCGCATGGCTGGACCCGGATCTATTCCGACCCGAACGCCTGGCCGCTCTGGTGGCTGCCCGTCTCGGTACTCGTCTACCTGATCCTGCACGACACCTGGTTCTACTGGACGCATCGCTGGATGCACCGCCCGGCCCTGTTCCGGCTGGCCCACGCGGTCCACCATGCCAGCCGGCCGCCGACCGCCTGGGCGGCGATGAGCTTCCACTGGCTGGAGGCGGTGACCGGCGCGGCGATCATCCCGGCGCTCGTTTTCGTCGTTCCGATCCATTTCGGCGCGCTGCTGGCCGTGCTAGGCGTGATGACCTTCATGGGGGTTGCCAATCATCTCGGCTGGGAGATTTTCCCGGCATGGCTGGTCGAGGGGGCGGCGGGACGCTGGCTGATCACGGCCAGCCACCATCATCGCCACCACGAAAGATATGGATGCAATTATGGGCTCTATTTCAGAACCTGGGACCGGCTCTGCGGGACGGACCTGGGGCTTGGTTCGTTCGACGGCGGCAGCGGCCGCCGCCTTGCTGCTGTTGCCGGCGGCGGCATCGGCGGCGCAGCTGAACGTGAGCTTGCAGGGGCTGAGGAACCTGCGCGGCCAGGTGCATCTCTGCCTCACCCGCAGCGCTGACCATTTTCCCGACTGCAGCGGCGATCCCGCCGCGGTCAAGCGCAGCCTGCCGGCGAACCAGGCCGCCCACATCGCCTTCGAGCTGCAGCCGGGCGCCTATGCCCTCTCGGTGATCCACGACGAGAACGGCAACGGCCGGCTCGACACCAGCCTCGGCATCCCGCGCGAGGGCTTCGGCTTCTCCAACAATCCGCACATCTGGTTCGGGCCGCCGAGCTTCGCCGCGGCGCGCTTCCTGCTCCCGGCCGGCGGCGCCGCGCTGAACGTGACGATGAAATACATGCTGTAAAGTGTTTTCGAGCCGGATGGACCCATCTGGCGACTCGGAAAACACGGAAACAAAGGAAGCTGGACTCCTTCCCGGTTCAACCTAACCGGGAAGGAGTCCAAGCGGCTGGTCCGCGGCGCGAGATTCGCCTAACCTGGATCATCGTGTCGAAAAGGAGGGGGCACTGACCGGTCCTGGTCCGGCTTGCCGAGCGAGCGAATCGCCTGCCGAGGCCGCGGCGCTGCCGGCGCTGCGCGTGCTGCTGGCGGCGCCGCGCGGCTTTTGCGCCGGCGTCCAGCGCGCGATCGACGCGGTCGAGGCGGCGCTCGTCCGCTTCGGGACGCCGGTCTATGTGCGCCGCCCGATCGTCCACAACCGGGCCGTGATGCGCGCGCTGGAGGCGAAGGGCGCCGTGTTCGTCCAGGAGCTCGACGAGGTGCCGGCCGGCGCGGTGGTGATCTTCTCCGCGCACGGCGTCGCCCCGGCCGTCGCGCGCGAGGCCGCCGAGCGGTCGCTCATCGCCTATGACGCCGTCTGCCCGCTCGTCTCGAAGGTGCATCGCGAGGTCGTCCGCCATCACCGCGCCGGCCGCCATATCCTGCTGATCGGCCATGACGGTCATCCGGAGGTCGAAGGGACTTTGGGCCAGGTGCCGCCGGGCGCGGTGAGCGTGGTGCAAAGCCTCGGCCAGCTGCGTGCGCTCGGCCTGCCCAGCAGCGCCCCGGTCGCTTATGCGGTGCAGACCACTTATTCGGTGGACGAGGCGGCGGTGCTGATCGCCGGCATCCTCGACCTGTTCGACGACGTGCAGGCGCCGGCGACCGACGACATCTGCTATGCGACCACGAACCGCCAGTCGGCGCTGCGCGCGATCGCCGGCGACAGCGATGCGATCATCGTGGTCGGAGCGAGCTTCTCGTCCAACGCCAACCGGCTCGCCGAGATCGCGCGCGAGACCGGCTGCCTCTCGGTCCAGCTCGTCGAGGACGGCGCCGCGCTCGACTGGGCCTTGCTTGCGGGGGCAGAGACGGTCGGCATCACCTCCGCGGCCTCGACGCCGGAAAGCTCCGTCGACGACGTGCTCGCCCTGCTCGCCGGCCGCTACGACGTGCAGGTCCACGAGCATCGCAACGCCGTGGAGACGATGGCGTTCAAGCAGCTGCGGCTCGGCTGAGATGCTGGAGCCAAGGGAGACGCTGCCGAGCCTCGCTGATCTCCGGGCGGAAACCTGCGCGCGCATCGACGCAATGTTCGAAACATTGCTGCCGGTGCCGGACCGGCCGCAGGCGCGGCTCTGGCTGGCGATCCGCCATGCGACGATCGGCGGCGGCAAGAGGCTGCGGCCTTTGCTGGTCCTGCTTTCCGGACGCCTGTTCGGGGTCGCGGAGGAGGCGGCGCTGCGGGCCGGCCTCGCCGTCGAGGCGATCCACGCCCATTCGCTGATCCATGACGACCTGCCCTGCATGGACGACGACGATCTGCGCCGCGGCCGGCCGACCGTCCACCGCGCCTTCGACGAGGCGACCGCTTTGCTCGCCGGGGATTCGCTGCTTGCCCTGGCCTTCGGCGTGCTCGCCGATCCCGAGACCCATCCCGATGCGGCGATCCGCAGCGAGCTCGTCTGCTCCCTGTCGCGCGCGGCCGGCGCCGCCGGCATGGCGGGCGGCCAGATGATCGACATCGGCACGCCGGGGCTCACGCTGGATTTGGCCGGCGTCACCCAATTGCAGCAGCTCAAGACCGGCGCCCTGCTCGCCTGGTCGATCGAGGCCGGCGCGATATTGGGCCGCGCCTCGGAGACGAACCGGCGGCGGCTGGCGCTTTACGCCCAATGCCTCGGGCTGATCTTCCAGATCGCGGACGATTTGCTCGACTGCGAGGGCGAGGAGGCCAAGGCCGGCAAGCGGGTCGGCAAGGACGAAGCAGCCGGCAAGCAGACCTTCGTCTCGCTGCTCGGCGCCAACGGCGCCAGGCATAAGGCCAGGGAGCTGCTGGACGAGGCGGTGGCGCATCTCGCGCCGTTCGGTGCCGACGCGGCGCTGCTGGCCGAGGTGGCGGAATTCGCGCTGAGCCGCGACCACTGAAGGCCGGGTGCTAGAGCGGCGTGCGTTAATCCTGACCCGCTCATCCTGAGTAGCCGGTGAGCTTGTCGAACCGGCGTATCGAAGGACGCACCATATCCGAGCGGTCCTTCGATACGGGCCTTCGCCAAGCTCAGTCCCTACTCAGGATGAGCGATGTGGTTCGCATCTAACGCACGGCGCTCCAGGCACCCTGCCGGCATCGCCTCAGCCGAAGCTCTGGCGCAGCCGCAAGGACAGATCGAGGTGCGAATTGCGCTCGCGATACTCGAAGAGGCTTGGGTCGGGGGTGGTCCGATCGGGGGCGAAGAAGGTGCGCGCGCGAACGCCCGGCACGTTGAACAGATTGTCGATGTTGAAGCTGATCGTCGTCTTGGCGGTCGGCCGATATTCAGCGAAGGCGCTGACGAAGGGCTCGACGGCGCCCGGCACGTCGATCTCGTCGCGCCGGTAGAACGGCGTCGCCGGCCGGCCCGTATAGCTGACGCCCCAGGCGAACCGCCCCAGATCCTGGCGGAAATTACCGTCCAGCTGCCAGCTGGCGAAGCCCGAGAAGCGCCGCTGCTCGCGGGTGTAGGGATCCTCGACCGAAGTGGACTGGAGCGTGCCGTGCACGGTCAGGTGCGCGCCGCGAAGGCCGAGCCGCGACAATGGCGCATCGAGCGTGCCGCGCACGAAGGCCAGGGTGCCGCTGCCGAGATTGCCGGGGGCATCGAACCCCTGCGGCGTCGGCACGCGGTCCTGGACCAGGGAGATGCGGTTGTAGCCCAGCTCGAGCTTGGCCACGCCGTCCCGCAGCAGCGGATGCTCGAGCGTGGCGAGCAGCTCCCAGGCCCGCTGCGGCAGCAGGTCCGGATTGCCGCCGTTGAAGCGGTTGTTGGCGAGCTCGGCGCCGCTGATGAAGTCGCCGAAATCGAGCTGCGCGACGGTGCGCTCGACCGAGAGCTGCGCGTGCCAGCCGCCGCCCGGATGCCAGTCGAACGCGGCCTTGGGCTTCAGGAACTGGAGGCTGCGATCCGCCCGCGCGCCGCCGCGGACGGCGAGCCGCGAGGCCTCGTAGGTGAGGCCGAGATCCATGCGCAGGTTCGGCGCGAGGGCGCGCCCGGCATTCACGAAGGCTTCGCCCCGATATTCGACGACGCGCGCCTGATCGACCGGCAGGTCGAGCGGCGTGAGCGCCCCGCCGACAGCGACCGAGAACAGGTCGACATTGCTGTCCAGCCGGTTGATCGCCGCTTCGGCGCCGGTCTCCACGCTCCAGCCGAGGAGATTGGGACGCGACCAGACCAGCCGGACCAGGGTCTCGGAGCGTCTTTCGTCGAGATTCTGGACGAACCCGCCGATGACCTGGCTGTGCACGCGGTTGAAGGATGTGTCGAAATTGATGCGGTGGCGACGGGTGGCGAGGCCGATCAGCTTGAGGCCGCCGCCGAGCAGCGGCCGCGTCACGTCCCCGCCGAACTCGGTGTCGTGGGTCAGGTAATTCTGGCCCAGCCGGTCGTCTCGAGTCACGCCGCCGACCGGGAAGACGTCATTGGTCTGGCCCAGCACGAACTGGTCGTGCGACAGGCGGAAATTGGCATGCGCGGTGCGATTGTCGCCCCCGGCAAACTCCCAGGAGCCGGCCGCGGACAAGGTATGATTGGCGACGTTGTTGTACTTGCGCCGGAATTCGACAAGCGCCTGATCGGGCAGCGACGTCAGGACGTCGGTGCCCTCTTCGGGAAAATGGCGGTTGTCGTAGCCGAGCGCGAGGTTGAACGTGGAGCGGCCGCGCCTCAGGAGCCCGGAGACGTTCCCGGTCGGCGTGACCTGCCCGGAAAAATCGCGATGAACCGCCGCGTCGAGCGTTCCGGCCAGGCCGCCGGTTGCGTTGAGCACGAGGTTGAGCACCTGGGGCCGCCCGGCATATTCGGCGCCGAACAGGTCGCCCGGGCCGACTTCCACCCGCAGCACGCGGCTGGCCGGGATGCGCGCCAGGATCGTATCGAGCGTGGCGTTCTTCGCGCTGGGCCGGGCGCCGTTGATGACGACATTGCCGGCCGCCTGGCCGAAGCCGCGGACGTCCTGCGCGCCGATATTGAGGGTGAAGCCGGGCGTACGCTGCACGATGTCGAGCGCGCTGCCGGGCGAGAAGGCCCGGAAATAGGCGATATCGTAGCTGGTGCGGCCGCCGGGACCGGCCGTCTGGGCCGCGGCGCCGCCGGCCAGGCAAAGGCTGAGCAGGCTCGCCCCGAACAGGCGGTGCATCCGGGCGATCGTCATCAAAGCCACTCCACAGGAGAGCCGCGCTCGTCGCGCGCGCGAGCGAGGCTGCCTAGCCACCGTCGATGAAGGCACGGATATATTCGACCAGAGGCCGGCGGCCCGACGCGGCGGCTCAGCCGGCGGCTGCCCGCTTCCGTTGCAGCGCTCGGCGCAAGCGCCAGCGCCTCTTGTGCGGCTCGTCGCGGCCGAGCCATTCCTTCCAGACCATGAACATCGCGGCAAGCAAAGCCGGGCCGAGGAACAGGCCGACGATGCCGAACGCTTCGAGGCCGCCGAACGCGCCGATGAAGGTCCAGAGGAAAGGCAATTCGATGCTGTTGCCGATCAAGGCCGGCTGCACGAAATTGTCCCCGGTGAGCATCACCGCGGCGCCGAACAGGAACAGCCCGATCGCGGCGGCGGTGCTGCCCTGCATGAACAGCACCGCCGCGGCGACGCCGAACGCCGCCCAGGCGCCGAGCGGCAGCAACGCGAAGGCGATCGTCGCGATGGTGAACAGGAGGGGGCGCGGCACGTCCGTCACCCAATAGCCGATGCCGATCAAGGTCCCCTCCCCGATCGCGACGAGGATGGTGCCGTTCACTGCCGCCCGCACCGCGGCGGCCACCTGCTCGAGGAAGCGCTCACCGAACGGGCCGTAGAAATGTTCGGCCATCCGGTTCGCGGTGGCGGCGAGCCGCTCGCCGTCGCGCAGGATGACGAACAGAGCGAGCAGGGTCACCGCGAAGAACCAGCTGCGCGACGCCACCTGAGAAGCGGCGGCGCGGGCCCAACCTGCCGCCGAATTGGTGTCGAGTCCGCCGATGAAGGCGGAGGCGCCGGCCGGCGTGGCCAGATTCTCCTGCCACCAGGCGGCGAGCCGCGGTCCCACCATCGGCACCTGGGCGATCCATGCGGGGGCGGGGATGCCGGAGCTCTGCGCGTGGTTCAGCCATTGCACGGCAGCCTCGCTGTCGCGCGCAGCCTCGATTGCCACCAAAGCGATCGGCATCATCACCACCAGCCCGGTCGCCAGGGTGAAGCCAAGCGGAATCAGCACCGGCGGCCCACCGTGCTTCCGGCGTGCGAGGGCTTGGCGATAGAGCGGCCAGAGCGCGATCGCGAGGGTGACCGCCCAGGCGAGCTCCAGCAGGAAGGAACGCGCTACGAAGAGGCTCGCCAGGGTGATCGCGGCAACCAGCAGCCGCATCTGGACGGCACGCGCCTTGTCGGCGGCGGCCGCTTCGGCTTCGGCAGGCGGGCGCTCCGTCATCCTCGTCTCCTCGGGCGGAACGGCGCGCAGCCCGGCCCGCCTGTCCAATCTACGGCATTCGCTTCGGTTCCGACAGGCGCCGCCGGCTCCAACGACGACGCGCCAGCGGCAATTCCGTATTTTTCATTGCTATTCAGACTCTTGAAAGCGAGCTGTGGATAAACATAGATCAGCACCTTGCCGGGGGATTCGGCAGGGCTTTATGGTGACTCCGGGGCGTAGTCCGGGGGAGGGCGTGAATGAGCAGGTTGATCAAGGATTATGTGGAGGTGGGCGA
>JAFAZM010000227.1 GCA_019239785.1 Sphingomonadaceae bacterium | reverse complement strand
GTGACAGGCGCGTTAGAAATTAAGGAACCCGGCATAATAGCGATACGATAGCGCGCCCAGGCTCGGCTGGCCTAACCGGTGGTCTTTCCCCCTCCCACTACAAGCGGCCCAATGTTACTGCCTACCCGCCACTTACTTGGAGACTGCGGATGGCAACGAGATCGGAACGCTACGGAAATGCGACCCTCCGATGGGAGGCGTCTAAGGACGGTGGCTTTGCGGGGACCGTCATCTCTAATGGGAGAAGAGGCGATGTGCTGACCGACGAGAGCGAGGATCGTCTTCTCATTAGGCTGCGCAACGAAGCGGGAAAGCTTGAGCCGAACTATGTCGGGATGGACGGGGCGATCGCTCGCTTCCTCGAATTCATGCCGGGCGGATTACGTGGCGAGCGGAGCGTTTCGGAGGAGCAGGAATATAAGCGGACGGCAAGCGCTGAACTGAATTCAGTGCTGCCGCTTGAGGCCGCGTTGCAAGCAACCGAGAGGGAAGCCGAAACGTTACGAAAAGCGCGCGTTTGGCTCAACATCCTATCGCCCTTCGAATCAATGCATATGAAGCAAGTCCTCGAAAACTCCGAAGGACCGGCTTTCATTCGAGCAGCCGCCAAATTCGCTGCTGGCGCATATGCTAGCGGCATCCAAGGGATGGAGAATTCTTTGAAGAAGTATGGCCGACAAAGCTGGCCCAAGGCAACGTATTTTGGTTACTTGTGGCGGCCTATGGAAAATATGTTCTGCAAGCCGAATGTCACACAGGACTTCGCGCAGCGGATTGGGCATGAATTCCAGTACGTATATGAACCGGCAATCAGCGAAAGAGTCTACCTGTCGCTTCTGGATTTAGCCAATCACACACTCACGGCGATCCGATCCCTAGGAGCCGAAGACTATATCGACGTACAAAGTTTCATCTATGTCGTTGGGGGCTATACCGAACAAGATCGCCCGGCTTGAAGGGGCGTCAGCAAGAAGTCCAGTGAGGCCCCTATGCGGGACGGCGAGTTTAGTCGCTGATAGCCTCTGTTCAATTAATCCCGCGTCACCGGAGATGGCAGGGACGCCGCGCATTCAAGCGGAGGCAACGTCGCGCACTTCGAACCCGAACCGGATCGCCTCCTCGAGCACCGCCACGTCGATGTCCGTCAGAGACCGGAACCTGATGCAATAGCCGGTGACTGTCGCTTTCCCCAGCCGCTTCCCATAGGCCCGGGCCAAGTGGTTTTTGTCCTCGATGCCGATGATGTAGACCGAGATTCCGGTCGTGTTGGCGCTGAGGCCGATCCGGTAGAAGTCTCGCGCCTTCCCGCCGGCTTGGCTCATCGCCTGGCGGCCATAGCCGATATTCGGATTGGAGACCGTCCGGCCCTCCTCGTTCTTCCCGTCCAGGAACCACAACTCGCTGTCAGGAGATACCTGAAGGACGAGCCGGTGCAGAGCGTTCATGTCCTCGCGTTTCCGCTCGGGCTGGGCGGCGATATAGGCGTGGATCTGCTCTTCTACGGTCATGTCGAGAGCCCTGCCCTACAGGTCAGACGGCACCGCTTACGAGGCTATAGACGATCCTGCCGAGCGCCCCGAACAGCAGCACCGCGGCGGCGAGGAACTGGATCAGGAAGCCCATGCTGCGCTTCTTCGGATCGGCCATGTAGCCGGCGGAATAGAGCAGCCGCCCGACGATCCAGACGAGGCCCAGGCCCGCCGCGACCTGCTCGTTCCAGTAGATGGCGAAGAGCCACAAGCCGGCCAGGAAGATCGGCAGCCATTCGAGCATGTTGACGTGGACTCGGTTCGCGCGCTCCAGCAGCGGGTCTCCGGTCATGGCGGGCGCCTCGATGCCGGATTTGCCGCGTGCGCGGGCCACCTGAAAGCTCATGCCGAAATAGACCAGCAGCGCCGCGATCGTGACCAGAGCGGTCCAGCGATGGTCCATCATCATGTTCGTTCTCCCCCCAGGACCGCGAGTGACCGCTCCCCCGCCGCGATCATGCCATGTATTCGGGCGCGATGGAAAGCGCTGGTGCGATCCGGCGATCGGCGGTGGGCGCGCCCTATTCCGCCGGCGCCGGGCCGATGCGACGGAAGCGCGGCGTGCCCGGCAGGACATGCCAGGCGCCGTCCTGCTGGACCTGGGTGGTGACGAGATAGGCATCGGCGCCGTCGCGATGCCAGGCGGCGCGCATCGGCAGCGGCCGGCCATCGGGCGCGAGGACCTCGAGCTCGAAGGCGAGGCCCTGCGCATCCGCCACAGCGGTGCCGGGCATCAGCAGGCCGAGCGAGGAATAATAATCGAAGGCGATCCGCCGCGCCCCCGGATCCCAGCGATAGACGGTCTCGCCCGCATAGCCGCCGGGCATCACCCGGTGCCGGTCGCGCAGGAAATGGCCGCCGAGCATCGGCGTGAAGCAATGGGTGTCGGTCCCCTGCCCCGCCGGCAGCTCGCCCTGCCAGCAGGAGCCGGCGAGGAAAGCGAGCGGCTGGAGATTGGCATCGATGGCGGGCGTGGCCGCGGCGGCGAATAGGGCAAGGATCGGCATGTTCATTCCTCCCGCTGCTGAGTTGAATGTTCAATCAAGTGATTGTCAAGCCGCGCGGGCAAGGGTTGCGGATTGCCTGAGCCGCCGCCCTTCCGCATATTCGTCTCGGAGAGGTGCGACGACGATGTTTGGCCGCAGATCGCTGCTGTTCGGCGCGGGCGCGAGCCTGCTGCTGCCCGGCTGCACCGCAGCGCCGGCGCCGCGGCTCCAGGCCACGTCGCGCGCGGCGCAGTTGCTCGCCGCCGCGCGCAGCCAGATTGGCGTCACCACCCAATATGACGGCGGCTATACCGTCCTGCCTTTCCCGAACGGCGATGTGCCGCGGGTGAAGGGCGCCTGCACCGACGTGATAGTTCGCGCCTATCGGGACGCCTTCAGCCTGGATCTGCAGGCGCTCGTCCATGCGGACATGGAGGCGGACTTCGCCGCTTACCCACGCAGCTGGGGCCTCGATCGTCCCGACCCCAATATCGACCATCGCCGGGTGCCCAACCTCGCCACCTGGCTGCGGCGCAAGGGTGCGGGCCTGCCGATCCCGCGGGACGCGGCCGGCTGGCGGCCGGGCGACATTTTCACCTCACTGGTCGGCAATCGCGGCACCCATATCGGCTTCGTGTCGGACCGGGCCGGGGCGAACGGACCGCTGATCATCCACAATATCGGCCGCGGCGCGCAGGAGGAGGACGGTCTCATCGCCTCGCCCCTCACCGGCCGCTACCGCTGGAGCATCGACTAGAATCGGCGGGCTTGCTATCGGCGCGCCGCCGGGCCCGAACGCCGGCGCGTCGAAAGGCTCCCGATGGTCCCCCGCTACGCCCGCCCCGAAATGAGCGCGATCTGGGCGCCCGAGAACCGCTATCGGATCTGGTTCGAGATCGAGGCGCATGCGCTGGACGCGATGGCCGATCTCGGCAGCGTCCCGCCGGAAGCGGCCGAGACCGTGTGGTTCGCCGACCGCAATTCGCCGCCCTTCGACATCGACCGGATCGATGCGATCGAGGCCGAGACCAGGCACGACGTGATCGCCTTCCTGACCCATGTCGCCGAGCGCACCGGCCCATCGGCGCGCTTCCTGCACCAGGGCATGACCAGTTCCGACGTGCTCGACACTTGCCTGGCGGTGCAGCTCGCGCGCGCCTCGGACCTGCTGATCGCCGATCTCGACGCGCTGCTCGCAGTGCTGAAGCGGCGCGCCTTCGAGCACAAATTGACCCCGACGATCGGCCGCAGCCACGGCATCCATGCCGAGCCGGTCACCTTCGGGCTCAAGCTGGCGCAGGCCTATGCCGAGTTCGACCGCAACCGCGCCCGGCTGGTCGCGGCGCGGGCCGACATCGCCACCTGCGCGATCTCGGGCGCGGTCGGCACCTTCGCCAATATCGACCCGCGCGTCGAAGCCTATGTCGCAGCGAAGATGGGCCTGAATGTCGAGCCGGTCTCCACGCAGGTCATCCCGCGCGACCGGCACGCCATGTTCTTCGCGACGCTCGGCGTGATCGCCTCCTCGGTGGAGCGGCTGGCGACCGAGATCCGCCATCTGCAGCGGACCGAGGTGCTCGAGGCCGAGGAATATTTCGCGCCGGGGCAGAAGGGCAGCTCGGCGATGCCGCACAAGCGCAATCCGGTCCTGTCGGAGAATCTCACCGGCCTCGCCCGCATGGTCCGCTCGGCGGTCACGCCGGCGCTGGAGAATGTCGCGCTCTGGCACGAGCGCGACATCTCGCACTCCTCGGTCGAGCGCTTCATCGGACCGGACGCAACGATCACGCTCGACTTCGCGCTGGCGCGGCTGACCAATGTCGTCGACAAATTGCTGGTCTATCCCGAGCGGATGCGCCGCAATCTCGACCTGATGGGCGGCCTCGTCCATTCGCAGCGGGTGCTGCTCGCCCTCACCCAGGCGGGCGCCAGCCGCGAGGATGCCTATCGTATCGTCCAGCGCAACGCGATGAAGGTCTGGGAATCGGGCGGGACGCTGTCGCTGCTCGAGCTGCTCAAGGGCGATGCCGAGGTGACGGCCCTGCTCTCACCGGCGGAGATCGAGGCGAATTTCGACCTCGATTATCATTTCAAGCATATCGACACGATCTTCGCGCGGGTGTTCGGGCCAGATTAGGCAACCCCTTCCTCCCTGTGAGCGAAGCTCATGGGGAGGGTGTTGCGGCTTCGGATCGCCCCCGGCGATCCAAGATCGTGTCCGGGGGACACGATCTCGCCGCAACACATCCGAAGGATGGTGGAGGGGCAATCCGAGGCGGCAAGTCCCTCCACCGCCTTTCAGGCGGTCCCCCTCCCCATCGCTCCGCGACAGGGGGGACATAAGGATCAGCCGCCCAGACCCGTCACCATGAGGCCGCGCAGGTCGGGCAGCGCGAAATTGCTCTGGCCGTCGCCGCCATAGGAGGTGCCGATCAGCTGGAAGAGCATCTCGTTTCCGGCAATCTGGAGCAGCGCGCCGTCGCAGAGCGCCCAGCCGGCCGGCACCTGCGCGCCGGCATAAGCGATCACCTGCCCAAGATATTGACCGGTCTTGGGAAAGGCGCCGGTGCCGGAGCCCGGCGGATAAGGCCCGGCGGTGGAGATCAAATAATTGATGCCGAGTCCAGGGATCGCACCCGCCAGCTGCTGGCCGAGCGTCACCGGCGTCCGTCCCGGCCCCTGGCCGGCGCCGACCGGCGCGGCCCCGCTCATGAGATTGGGCAGCTCGAAGACGCTGACATTGTTGCCGCCGAAGGCGCAGCCAATCGCCTCGAACAGGGGGACGTTCTGCGAGATCGGCAACTGGCTGCCGTCGCAGAGGGCCCAGCCGTCCGGTGCGTAATTGCCGCCGAACATCGCCAGGGTCCCAGGAAGGGGCGCCACGGTGGAAGCGCCGGTCGAGATCAGCCAGGTCATGGTGAGGGTGCCCTGCCCGAACATTCCCACTTGCTGCCCGCCGATCGCGACGCGCCCGTTGAGATTGGGAATGTTGAACTTGGTCGGGGGGCTGCCGCCGAAATTGATCCCGAAAATCGAAAACAAGGCTTGGTCGCTTGAGGGTCTCATGATCGAAAGGCTCTGCCCTCCGCGCGCGGCGCGCCGAAGGCCGAGCCGAAGCCGGCGAAGGTCTGGACCATGCCAAGCGTGAAATAAGGGGTGGAGCCGGCGTCGCCCCGGCCCGGAAATACGCCGTCAGTGGCCACGAGCAGCGGCATCGCCTGCGTCGTCACCACCGGGCCCGGCCGAACGCCGCCGAGCTTCGGCTCGGCGGTCTCGTGGGGCGGCGGCTTTGGCGCGGGCGCCGCATGCGCGGCCGGCTCATGCCTGCCAAATCCAAGAGCGCGCAGCAGGCGGCGAAAGAAAGCGAGAATCGAGGCCATGGCGGCGTCCTCCCCCGTGAGGCGATCCCGCCCCGATCATAGAAGCCTGGCGCCGGGCCTCCAAGCGCCATTCAGGCGAACGCGCCGCGCCTCAATGGGCCGGCGCGCGGAGGCTCCGGTAGATCGTCTCGATGAGCGCGTCGGGCGAGATGAAGCCGTCAGGCGGGCCGTAGCGGTCGGCGAGACGCAGCGCCTTGATCTGCTCCAGGGTCCGGTGCGCGGCGATCCCCTGCCGCACCCGGTCCCTGAGATCGACCAGCATGTCGCGGTAGCGGACGAGATCGGCGCGACGACCGATCGGGCCGTGGCCGGGAATGATCACGGTCGCGTCGTTGGCGAGCGCCAGCCCAGCCTCGACCGCGGCGATCGCGCCGTCGATCGAGCCGCCCGAATCCAGATCGATGAAGGGGAGCAGACCGTTGAAGAAGGTGTCGCCCATGTGAAGGACGTTGGCGTGCGTCCAGAAGACCAGGGCGTCGCCGTCCGTATGGGCATGCGCGACGTGGATGACGCGGATGTCGTCGGCGTTGAGGTGGAAGGTGACGCCCTCGCTGAACGTCACCACCGGCAGCGCCCCTGCGGGCGACGGCGCCACATGCTCGCCGCGCACCACCTGCTCCATCGACATCCGGCGGCGGACATTGTCCTGGGCGACGATCACCGCGCCGGTACGGCCGACATTCTCGTTCCCGCCGGTATGATCGCCGTGCCAGTGGGTGTTGATCACGAAGCGGATCGGATCGGGATCGAGCGAGCGGATCGCGGCGAGGATACGGTCGGTGAGCGGCGCATATTGGTCGTCGATGATGACGTTGCCGTCGACGCCGTAGGAGAGGCCGATATTGCCGCCGCGGCCGAACAGCACCGCGACTCCGGGCGCGAGCCGCTCGACGCGGATCTGGACATTGTCGAAATTGGGCTGCCGGGCGGCCGGCGGCGTGGCGGGCGGTTGGGCGGCGGCTGGCAGTTGTGCCGCGGCGGGCGCTGCGGGCGCCGTACTCGGCTGCTGGGCCGCGGCAGGCGCGGCGGCGGCCAGCAGCATGGCCAGGATGCGTTTCATGGCGAGCCCCTTCCGCAGCACGGATTAGGCCCTATCTAGCGTGCCTGTCGAGGGAGATGACCATGCCGGACCTTTCCGCCTTCCCGATCACGTCGCGCTGGCCCGCGGCGCATCCCGACCGGCTCCAGCTCTATTCCGTGCCGACGCCCAATGGCGTGAAGGTCTCGATCATGCTCGAGGAGATCGGGCTCCCCTACGAGCCGCATTTCATCGCGATCTTCGACAACGAGACCTGGACCCCGGAATATCTCTCGCTCAACCCGAACGGGAAGATCCCCGCGATCCTCGATCCGGACGGACCGGGCGGCCGGCCCCTCGCCTTGTTCGAATCCGGCGCGATCCTGCTCTACCTGGCCGAGAAGACCGGGAAGCTGCTTCCGGGCAATGCTGCGGATCGCTATCGGGCGATCCAGTGGGTGATGTTCCAGATGGGGGCGATCGGGCCGATGTTCGGCCAGGTCGGCTTCTTCAACAAATTCGCCGGCAAGGACTGGGAAGACAAGCGCCCGCTGCAGCGCTACGTCGCGGAGACGAAGCGCCTGCTCGGCGTGCTCGAGACCCGGCTCGACGGCCGCGACTGGATCATGGAGGATTATTCGATCGCCGACGTCGCGACCCTCGGCTGGGTGCGCAACCTCATCACCTTCTACGAGGCGCGCGAGCTGGTCGAGTTCGATAGTCTCAGCAACGTCCCGGCCTGGCTGGAGCGCGGGCTGGCGCGGCCTGCGGTGCAACGTGGATTGACCATTCCGGCGCGTCCTTAGGCCCTCTTTGAGTTCGCGCAGAGGCCCGGAGTCGCGGACAATCGAGGTTCCAGCGGACGCCCGCTGGCCGCCGCGGGCGCATTCGAACAAATGCTGCCCCGAGCCACGCACGGCACCACTGCGTCTCTGCGTCTCCGCGTCTCCGCGGAACAAAAAAATCCCGCCCGAGACTCGCGCGCGCCCGCTAAGGCGAATAATATCTCCGAAGTATTTGGGGTAGCCGCGGGCGAAGGACGGACCCCTGGCGGCGGAGACGCAGCGTATTTCTAAGCGCATTAACGCAAATTTACGCAAAAACCGACGGGGGGAAGATCATGCCGGATATCAGCGCATCGGTCGGCAATGGCGGGGTCAACAACAAGGCGGACGTCGCCATCGTCCAGCATCTGCTCAACGCCCAGGTCCGCGCGCTGGGCCTGGCCGTGCTCGACGAGGACGGGAAGATCGGCGACAACACCAGCAAGGCGATCGCGCGCTACCAGCAGCTGGTGCTCGGGATCGCGAACCCGGACGGGCGGATCGATGTCGGCGGCGGGACCTGGAAGGCGCTGGCCGCGGGGCGGACGATCGCGGCCCCGCCCCCTCCAGCCGCGCCGTCGCCTGCGCCGGCGCCCGCCCCGGCTCCGGCCGCGCCCGGAACGCAGCTCAGCGGCGCCGCCTGGTGGCATGCGAACCAAGCCAATTATCCGAACAGCGCGAAGCTCGCCGACCTCGCCTCGCCGTTCCGCGAGAAGGCGATGCGGTTCGTCGATGCGCTGCGGGCGGCCGGAGCGCAGGTCGAGGTCAGCGCGACCCTGCGCAACCCCATCCGCGCGCATTTGATGCACTATAGCTGGGAGGTCGCGCACGGCACGACCGCGCCGGGCGCAGTGCCCGCGATCGCCGGCTGCACGATCAGGTGGGACCATGGCGATCTCGCCAGCTCGAAGCAGGGCGCGCAGGAAATGGTCGACCTGTTCGGTATCGTCTACGAGCCGGCCCTGACCTCGCTGCACATAAGGGGCGAGGCGGTCGACATGAACATCGGCTGGTCGGGCACGCTCAACATCGCCGACGCGAACGGCGTGAAGCATGCGATCGGCGCGCCCCGCAGCGGCGAGAGCAATCGCGATCTGCACGCGGTCGGGGCGACCTATGGGGTGAAGAAATTGCTCAGCGACGCGCCACACTGGTCGAGCACGGGGCATTGAGGGGAAGAAGAAAAAGAAGAAGACCCTCATCCCAACCTTCTCCCGCAAGCGGGAGAAGGAGCGCGTCGCTGCGGGCCTCGCCTTCTTTTACCCTCTCCCGCTCGCGGGAGAGGGCAGGGTGAGGGTCTTCTTCTTGTTTTCTCAGGCCTGGGCTGCCTCACACCTTCCCATCGCGGCTTCGCGCTGACGGGCGCCTTCCTCTCCCCTGCAGGGAGAGAAGTTAGGAAGGCTCAGCCCGCAGCGCGTCCCTGAGCTTCTGGAAGAAGCCCTTGCTGTTCGGGCATT
The DNA here is from genome assembly GCA_019239785.1 of Sphingomonadaceae bacterium. Classification (GTDB taxonomy): domain Bacteria; phylum Pseudomonadota; class Alphaproteobacteria; order Sphingomonadales; family Sphingomonadaceae; genus Allosphingosinicella. The sequence goes on along the minus strand of JAFAZM010000227.1, from coordinate 2,414 downwards.
CCTCGCCGGTCTCGGTCTCGCGGAAGGCTTCGAGGATCTCGCGCTGCTTCGCGCTCAGCTTGGTGGGGGTCTCGACCTCGACCTGGATCACCATGTCGCCATGGCCGCGGCCGTTCATCACCGGCATGCCGGCGCCGCGCTGGCGGAGCTGCTTGCCGGACTGGATGCCGGCGGGAATGTCGATCCGGTGCGGCTTCTTGTCGAGGCCGGGCACCTCGATGCAGCCGCCGAGCGCGGCGGTGGTGAAGCTGACCGGGCATTTGGCGAACAGGGTCGTGCCCTCGCGCTGGAAGATCGGATGCCGGGCGAGATGGACGAAGATGTAGAGGTCGCCCGGCGGGCCGCCGCGCACGCCGGCCTCGCCCTCGCCGCTGAGCCGGATGCGGGTGCCCTCGTCGACGCCGGCCGGGATGTTGACCGAGAGCGCCTTGCGCTTCTCGACCCGGCCCTCGCCGCGGCAGGACGGGCAGGGATCGGCGATCGTCTCGCCGAGGCCGCGGCAGGCCGGGCAGGTCTGCTCGACGACGAAGAAGCCCTGGCGCGCGCGGACCTGGCCGCGGCCGCCGCAGGTGCCGCAGCTGCGCGCCGAGGTGCCGGCCTTGGCGCCGGAGCCGTCGCACGGCTCGCAGGGCGCGGTGGTGTCGACCTGGAGCTCGACCTGGCGGCCGTGGAAGGCATCCTCCAGCCTGATCTCGAGATCGTAGCGCAGGTCCGAGCCGCGCAGCACGTTGCCGCGCCCGCGCCCCTGCTGCGCGCCCATGAACTCGCCGAAGATATTGTCGAAAATGTCGGCGAAGGAGCCGAAATCCTGCGCCCCGCCATTGCCGCCGAAGCCGTTGGCGCCGTTGAAGGCGGCATGGCCGAAGCGATCGTAGGCCGCCCGCTTCTGCGGATCCTTCAGACACTCATAGGCCTGGCTCAGCGCCTTGAACTTGGCCTCGGCGTCGCGGCAGCCGCCATTGCGGTCCGGATGGCATTCCATCGCGAGCTTGCGATAGGCGGCCTTGATCGTCGCCGGATCGGCGGTGCGCTCGACCTGGAGCAGCTCGTAATAGTCGGTCTCAGCCACGATGACGCCCCCGCGCCTCCCAGACCGTTCGGGCTGAGCCTGTCGAAGCCCTCTCCTTCTTCAACATGGAAGAAAAGGAAAGTCCTTCGACAAGCTCAGGACGAACGGAGGGAGACATGCTCCCTTACGCCTTGTTGTCTTCGTCGACCTCGGAATATTCGGCGTCGACGACCTCCTCGCCGCCGGCCTCGCCGCCCGCTGCGGCGCCTGCCTCCGGCTGGGCGGCGGCCTGCGCCGCCTGGTCCTTCTCGTAGATCGCCTGGCCGAGCTTCATCGCGACCTGGGCGAGCGCCTCGGCCTTGGCCTTGATCGCATCGGTGTCGCCGCCCTCGACGGCGGTCTTCGCTTCGGCGACGGCGGCCTCGATCTCGGACTTCAGCGAGGCGTCGACCTTGTCGCCATGCTCCTTGAGCTGCTGCTCGGTCGAATGGATCAGGCTCTCGGCCTGGTTCTTCGCCTCCGCGGCCTCGCGGCGCTTCTTGTCCTCCTCGGCGAACTGCTCCGCCTCGTTGACCATCTTCTCGATGTCGGAGTCGGAAAGGCCGCCCGAGGCCTGGATGCGGATCTGCTGCTCCTTGCCGGTGCCCTTGTCCTTGGCGTTGACGTTGACGATGCCGTTGGCGTCGATGTCGAAAGTGACCTCGATCTGCGGCACGCCGCGCGGCGCCGGCGGGATGCCGACCAGATCGAACTGGCCGAGCAATTTGTTGTCCGCCGCCATCTCGCGCTCGCCCTGGAAGACGCGGATCGTCACCGCATTCTGATTGTCCTCGGCGGTCGAATAGGTCTGCGTCTTCTTGGTCGGGATCGTGGTGTTGCGATCGATCATCCGGGTGAAGACGCCGCCAAGCGTCTCGATGCCGAGCGACAGCGGCGTCACGTCGAGCAGGAGGACGTCCTTGACCTCGCCCTGCAGCACGCCGGCCTGGATCGCGGCGCCCATGGCGACGACCTCGTCCGGGTTGACGCCGGTGTGCGGCTCCTTGCCGAAGAAGTCCTTCACCGTGTCGCGCACCTTGGGCATGCGGGTCATGCCGCCGACCAGGACGACCTCGTCGACGTCGCTCGCCTTCACCCCGGCATCGGCGAGCGCCTTCTTGCAGGGATCGAGCGTGCGCTTGATCAGAGCCTCGACGAGCTTTTCGAGGTCGGCGCGGCTGATCGACTTGACCAGATGCTTCGGCCCGGTCGCGTCGGCGGTGATGAAGGGCAGGTTGACCTCGGTGGTCTGCGCCGAGCTAAGCTCGATCTTCGCCTTCTCGGCCGCTTCCTTCAAGCGCTGCAGCGCGAGCCGGTCCTTGGTAAGGTCGATGCCCTCCGCCTTCTTGAACTCGTCGGCCAGATA
>JAFAZM010000199.1 GCA_019239785.1 Sphingomonadaceae bacterium | reverse complement strand
CCCAGGCCGGCTCGCTGCTTGCGATGCGAGCGCTCGACCAGCGAGTCGCGGCGATCGGCTACCGGCTGGCGGTCGCGGCACGGCCGCTTTGCCGGCGGACCGAGAACCTTCCCGGCTTCGCCGTGCACGATCTCTCGCAATATGGCGCGGACTTCCGGCCGGCGGCGATTCGGGCCTTCGGCCTCGATGCCGGCCCAGGCGTGCTCGCGCTCGTCCCCGGCAGCCCGGCCGAGCGGGCCGGGCTCCGGCTCGACGACGTGCTGATCAGCCTCGACGGCCGGCCGCTGCCGCACGGCGATCCCGGCCGCGACCGCAGCTTCGACCGGATGGCGCAGATCCTGGACGCGATCGACGCCGCCTTCGCCGACGGCGCCGCGGACATCGCAGTCCGCCGCGCCGGCGCCGCCCTCACCCTCCATGTCGGCTCCGAGCCCGGCTGCGCCAGCCGCTTCCAGCTGGTGCCGTCGGGGCGGATGAACGCGGAGGCGGACGGCCGCTACGTGCAGGTGACGACGGCTCTCGCCTCCTACGTCGCCGACGATGCCGAGCTGGCCGCGGTGCTCGCGCACGAATTCGCGCACAACATCCTCGGCCACCGCATCCGGCTGGACGCCGATCGGGTCTCGCGCGGATTCTTCGGCAATTTCGGCCGCAACGCCGCCCACATCCGCGAGACCGAGATTGAGGCGGACCGGTTCAGCATCTACCTGCTCGATCGGGCGGGCTACGATCCGGAGGCGGCGGTGCGCTTCTGGAACCGGTTCGGGCGGCGCGGGCTCAACTTCCTCGGCAGCCCCACCCATCCGAACTGGCGCGCGCGGATCGACTCATTCGAAGCGGAGATCGCGGCGGTCCGGGCCGCACGTGCGGCGGGGCGCGAGCCGGTGCCGCCGTTCCCGCCGCAGGGCTGATTCAGGTCGACAGATACCAGCGCCGGTCGCCTTCGAGGCCGATCGCGGTCAGCCGACCGCTGGCGAAGGCGCCGGTGTCGATGCCGATCCGGTTCGACCGTTCGTCGACCTCCTCGGTGATCGAATGGCCGTGGACGACCATCTTGCCGAAGCTGTCGCGATGGTTGAGGAAATCCTCGCGGATCCAGCACAGGTCGCTGCTCTTCTGGTCCTCGACGGCGACGCCGGGCCTGAGGCCGGCATGGACGAAGAGATAATCGCCAATTTCGATCCATTGCTCGAAGGCCGAGAGGAATTGGACGTGCGCGTCCGGCACCCTTTCGCGCAGCACCTCGAGCAACGCATCGTAATCCAGGCTGCGATATTCCTCCTGGGAGATGCCGTAGCTGAGCAAGGTCTCGCGGCCGCCAATCCGGACGAGGAAGCGCAGCGCCCTGAGATCGCCGTCGACGGCGCGCAGGAACACCTCCTCGTGATTGCCCATCAGGAACCGGACCGGCCGCTGCGCGCGAAGCGCCATGAGCCGCTCGACGACCCCCGCCGAATCCGGGCCGCGGTCGACCAGGTCGCCGAGGAAGATCAGCTCCGTCTGCGCCGGCCCCCGTTCGGCCTCGTCCGCCGCGATCGTCTCGAGCAGAAGGTCGAGCAGATCCAGCCGGCCATGGATGTCGCCGATCGCATAGACCCTCAGGCCCTCGGGCACCGCGCAGGGGGCGCGGCGGCTGCGGGAGACGAGGTTGAGGAGGGCGCGCATCGGCATGGTCGGTATCGGGTGGACGGGCCGCACATAGGGGCCGTGGGCCGCAACTTCAAATCCGGCGGCTTCATGCGGCAAACCACGGGTTGATCGGCCCATCGCGCGGGACTATCGCTCGCCCATTACGATCACCAACAGAGGGCGCGTTTCGTTGAACGAGGAGTGGGTTTGGGCGACTGTGATCTGCGTCGTCCCGTTCGCGGCGTTCGGCATGCTGGAAATTGCCGCGGCAGTCAGAAGAAAACGGGCGCAGGCGCTGGCGCAGCGCCGCAAGTCGCCTCTCAAAAGCATTCGCTGACGGTCGCTCCCCTCGGCCGTCTCCGGGACGGCATGCCACCCCAACATATTGCGAGCCACGGTGCAGCGCCCCTCGCCTGGGGCGGCGCGACCGGGAATCCGTCATGCCCCGGCTTGCCGTCCGGTTCCGCCTATGTCAGGGCATGGACCGGCTTGAAGTCGAGGAACGTGGTTTGATTGCGCGTATAGTCCTGGCGGTGCTGCTCCTTGGGGCGCTGCCCAGCAACGCCGCCGCGGCGGTCGAGATCGCTTTCTATTCGCGCGAGCTCGGCGGCAACAATTTCCCGCACGCCTTCGTCGCCCTGCACGGCACCTTGGATTCCACCGGCGAGACGGTCGACACCAGCTACGGCTTCACCGCCCATTCGGTGACGCCGGCGATCCTGTTCGGCTCGGTGAGCGGCGAGGTGGTCGTCGAAGGCCCGCGCCAGGTGGCGCGCAGCACCCGCCAGTTCGAGGTCACCCTCACCGACGACCAGTATCGCGCGGTGATGGCGTTGGTCGATGAATGGCGGAACCGGCCGCAGCCGTCCTACAATCTCAACCATCGCAATTGCGTCCATTTCGTCGCCGCTCTGGCGCGCACCATCGGCCTCCATGTCGAGGAGGTGCCGGGGCTGATGAAGCGGCCGCGCTCCTTCCTGCTTCACGTCGTCGAGCTCAACCCGACGCTCGCCGCCAGCGCGCCGCCGCAGGTCGCCGCGCCGGCGCCTCCAGCCTCCGAGGCGGTGCCGCCCGCCCACTGAAGCCGTTCAGTAAGCGGGGGAATTCGTCCCAGGCGCGGATTCGTTCCGCGCGATTAACCATTGGCGCGGCCGGCGGGTCTGCTATGCACGCCGCTGATCGCCAAGGCGTTTCAGAGGGGCCGCGGTGGTGTTTGGTGGCGTGGGGTCGCGGGCCGGCCTTTCTGGCGGGCGCGCAATGAGATCGAACGGACTTTTGCCGGCGCGCACGGGGCTTGCCGCCGGCGCGGCCTTGCTCGCCCTTGCGGCGCCCGCTTTCGCGCAGGCGCCGCCGTCCGCGCCGGTCGCCCCCACCCGCGAGCAGCTGCAGCCGCCTTCGCCTGCGACCGCCCAGGTACCGGCGCGGCTGACCGTCGAAGGGGACGTCGAGCACGCGCCCTGCGCGCTCGACCGGCCCGAATATCGCGATATCAACTTCACCCTCCGCGAGGCCGTGTTCGACGAGCTGCGCGGCCTGCCCGCGGCGCGGCTGCGCGAGGCGTTCGCGCCCTATGTCGGGCGGGAAAGCAATATCAGCATCGTCTGCGAGATCCGGGACCGCGCCGCCGCGATCCTGCGCGAGGCCGGCTATATCGCCGCGGTCGAGGTGCCCGAGCAGCGGATCGCCGACGGCGTGGTCCATTTCCGGGTGCTGATCGCGCGCCTCGTCGGGATCCGCGTGCGCGGCGATGCCGGCCGCCAGGAACGGCTGATCGCCGCCTATCTCGGCCGGCTGACGCGCCGGGAGGTGTTCAACCGCTACGAGGCGGAGCGCTACCTGCTGCTCGCCGGCGACCTGCCCGGCTACAATGTCCGGCTTGCGCTGCGCTCGGCCGGGACGGCGCGGGGCGAGGTGATCGGCGAGGTCACCGTCCAGCATGTCGGCGCGCTTGCCGACGTCACCGTCCAGAATCTCGGCTCGGCCGCGCTCGGCCGCTGGGGGGCGCTCGCGCGCGTGCAATTGTTCGGCCTGACCGGGCTCGGCGACCGCACCACCCTCGCCGTCTACAGCACGGCGCAGACCCGCGAGCAGCAGACCCTCCAGGTCGCGCACGAGATGCACCTTGGCAGCGAGGGCTTCGCGCTCGGCGGCCAGCTCACTTATTCCTGGGCGCATCCCGATCTCGGCGATCCCGCGATCGATATCAGGGCGCGCACCCTGTTCGCAACGATCGATGCCTCCTATCCCTTCCTCCGCCGCCAGCTGCGCACCCTCCGCGGGCGGATCGGGCTCGACCTCATCGACCAGGACATCGACTTCGCCTCGATCCCGCTGAACCGAGACCGGCTGCGGGTCGCCTTCGCGCGGCTCGATTTCGACCTGCTCGGGCTGCGGCGGAGCGATCCGCATTACACATTGGCGGCGCCGCGCTGGCGGCTCTCCGGCGGCATCGAGCTCCGCCAGGGGCTCGACATATTGGGCGCGACCCAGCCGTGCGGCGCCGGCTTCGTCAATTGCACCGGCCTCGGCGCGGTGCCGCCGACCCGGCTCGAAGGCGACCCGACCGCGACCGTGCTGCGGGGGGAGGTCGCCGCCGAGTTCCGCCCGGTCCCGCTCGTCGCCTTCTCGCTCGGTGCGCGCGGCCAATATAGCGGCCATCCCCTGCTCAGCTTCGAGGAATTCTCGGCCGGCAATTACACGGTGGGCCGCGGCTACGATCCGGGCGCCTTGCTCGGCGACAGCGGCGTCGGCGTGCAGGCGGAGATCCGCCTCGGCAGCCTGTTCGGCCCAACGCCGGCGCGGCTGCATATCGAGCCCTATGCCTTCGTCGACCAGGCCTGGGTCTGGAATCGCGACCGCCTCCTGGTCGTCCCGGACGCCGAGCTGACCTCGGTCGGCGGCGGCGTGCGCGCGGCCTTCGCCGGCCGTTTCCTGCTCGACGCCGCAATCGCCGCGCCGCTCGACAAATTGCCCCTGCAGACCCGGCGCGGCGACGTCCGCTTCCTGGTCACGCTGACCACGCGCCTGTGGCCATGGAGGTCCAGATGAACGCTCCGCTCCCGCGCCGCCTGCGTCCCTCGCTGCTGCTCGGCTGCGCCGCCTGCGCGCTGGCGGGCTGGTCGGGCGCGGCGCAGGCGCAGGCCTTCGACGCCAATCCGACGACGATCTTCGGCAGCGTCGCTTATGATCGTGCGACGCCCGGCGTGGAGACGATCACCCTCAACAGCCGGACCGCGGTGATCGACTGGTCGAACATCAGCCCGACCAATCCCTTCGTCTTCCTGCCGGGCGGCCATGTCGCGACCTTCCAGAACGGCACCGACATTCCCAATTTCGTCGCGCTCAACCGCATCCTCGTCACCGTGCCGGTCCGCTTCGACGGACATGTGGTCAGTCAGCTCGTCTCCGGGGGCAACACGACGCCCGGCGGCACCCTGCTCTTCGCGACGCCTGGCGGGATCATCGTCGGCGCCAATGCGGTGTTCGACGTCGGCAGCCTCGTCCTCACCACGCTCGACGTGAACGTCGACGCCAACGGCAATTTCTACGATTCCGCGACGCGCGGCTTCACCTTCTCCTCAGGCCTTGCGGCAGCGCGCGGCGCGGTCGTCACCGAAGCGGGCGCGCGGATCAACGCGCCAGGCGCCAATTCCTACATCGCTTTGGTGGCGCCCTCGATCGACCATGCGGGCAGCATCAGGGTGAACGGCGCCGCCGCTTTCGTCGCCGGCAACCAGGTCGAGCTGCGCGCCAATGACGGGCTGTTCGACATCATCGTGCCGGTCGGCACCGACTCCATCACCCCGATCACGCACAGCGGCACGACCGGCGGCCCGGCCAGCATCGACGCCGCCGACATCCACCGCATCTACATGGTCGCGGTGCCGCGCAACACCGCGATCACGGCGGTGCTCGGCGGCAATATCGGCTTCGACGATGCGGTGAATGCGAGCGTCGAGAATGGCCAGATCGTCCTCTCGGCCGGCTACAATATCGTCGGCGGCAGCGTCGATGCGGGCGCGCCGGTCAATCCCGGCCAGCAGGCGAACCTGACGATCCGGGGCGGCTCGATCACCTCCCGCCTCACCGGCTATGCGGTGACGAACGCAACCGCGAGCGGCAATGGCGGGACGCTGCACGCGACGCAGGACGTCACCCTCGTCGGCGGCCAGTCGGCAGTCCTGCGCGGTCTCAGCGGCGAGACGGTGACGATGGACCGCAACGTCAGCCTGGTCTCGCCCGGCGGCAGCGCCGGCATCATCGCCAGCGGCGGCGGCAGCATCACGATCAGCGGCAATGCCCTGGTCGATGCGACCGGCACCGGCTTCTCGCCGCCCAAGACCGGCGACGCCGGCAACGGCACCGGCGGCGACGCGCGGATCTACGCCGACGGCGGCAGCATCGCGATCAGCGGCGATGCCGCCGTCCTGGCGCGGGGCGTCGGCGGCAATGCCGCGGTCGGCGACTATATCGGCGCCGGCGGCAACGGCTATGGCGGCGACGCATTGGTCGAAGGCACGAACGGCGGCACCGTCTCGATCGGCGGCAATCTCAGCGCGGATGCCAGCGGGATCGGCGGCTTCACCTCCGGCTACAATGCCGTCCAGCAGCTCGTCGACGGCGCGATCGGCCAGGGCGGCGACGTCAGCGTGATCGCGGCGGCGGGCGGCTCGGTCGCGGTCAGCGGCGCGACCAGCCTGACCTCGAACGGCACCGGCGGGCAGAGCATCCTGACCGCGGGCGGCCGCGGCCAGGGCGACGACGTCCTGATCCGGACGCAGTCCGGCAGTGTGAGCCTCGGCGGCGCCGTCACGGTTTCGGCGGTCGGCAGGGGCGGCGCCGGCCAGGGCGGCGGCAACGGGCTCGGCGGCGAGCTCGCGATCCAATCCTATAGCGGGCCGGTGCAGATTTCCGGCGCTGCCTCGGTCGCCCTCGACGGCATCGGCGGCGCGGCGAACGGCGGCGGCAATGGCGGCGCCGGCACCGGCGGCGAGCTCAATGTCTTCGCCGATGCGGATACCGGCGCGATCGACATCGCGTCGCTGGACGGCCATGCCGACGGCACCGGCGGCTATGCCTTCGGCGGTACCGCCGGCGACGGCCGCGGCGGCGACGTCGTCATCTCCACCTCTTCGCCCGCAACGGTCGCCGGCGCCCGGCCCGGCATCCGGATCGGCGCGCTGTCGGCGACGGCGAACGGCACCGGCGGCGCGGCCGGGCCCTCGGACCTGAACGCGCCTGCCGCGGTCGCGGGCAATGGCACCGGCGGCGCCGTCAACATCTTCGCCTCGCAGGCTCCGGTCCGCATCGCCGGCGCGACCAGCCTGGCGGCGAACGGCACCGGCGGCGCCGGGCCGTCCGGCACGTCCGCGGGCGGCGCCGGCCGCGGTGGGGGCATCGCCATCGCGACCGACCGGACCAGCGTCGATCTCGGCACCGGGACCTTGCTGCAGGCGAACGGGCGCGGCGGCGACGGCGCGGCCGGCGGTGACGGCATCGGCGGCGAGCTCGATCTCGAAAGCAATGGCGGCGACCTCGCTCTCGGCGGCAGCGCCGCTGCCTCGGCGACCGGCATCGGCGGGGCCGGGCGCGCGGGCAATGGCGGCAATGGCCGCGGCGGCGGCCTGCAGATCGCCGCCTTCCAGAGCAGCAGCGGCCCTTCGCGGATTCTCGGCGGCGCGGTCACGGCCATGGTCGCCGGCATCGGCGGCGCAAGCGCGAGCGGCGGCGCCGGCGGCACCGGCACCGGCGGCCAGGCGACGGTCTACGCCAATGCCGATACCGGCAGCATCGATCTCGCCTCGCTGAGCGCAAGCGCGGACGGCATCGGCGGCGCCTCGCAGACGGGCACCGCCGGCGCCGGGCAGGGCGGCAGCGTCCTGATCCATACGCAGAACGACGCGGTGGTCGCAGGAGCGCGGCCCGGCATCCATCTCGGCGCGCTTTCCGCGAGCGCGAACGGCAGCGGCGGCAATGGCGGCGCCGGCATCGTGAACGGCATCCCCGCCTCCGCCGGAACGGGGACCGGCGGCCGCGTCGAAATCCTCGCCTCGCAGGCGCCGATCCGGGTCGACGGCGCGACCAGCCTCGCCGCCAACGGCAGCGGCGGCGCGGCCGCCGCGGCGTCTCCCGGCGCAGCTGGGCAGGGCGGCACCGTCTCGATCGGCGCCGACCGCACCTCGGTCGATCTCGGCACCGCCAGCCTGATCCGCGCTGACGGCAGCGGCGGCGCCGGGCTTGCTGGCGGGACTGGCACTGGCGGACAGGTCGTCGTCGAGGCGGCCGCCGGCGACGTCGACCTCGCCGACAACGCCGGCCTTACGGCTTCGGGCACCGGGGGCGCGGCGAGCAACGGCCGCGGCGGCGACGGCAATGGCGGCAGCGTCCTGGTCACCGCCCGCACCTCGAGCGCGCCCTCCCGGATCAGCGGCGGCGCGGTCATCGTCGCCGCGACCGGCACCGGCGGCAACGGCAGCGCCGCCGGCGCCCTGCCGGCGGGGCGGGGCGGCGACGGCAGGGGCGGCGCCGTCGGCCTGATCGCGGAAGCCGCAGGGGGGACGATCGCGTTCGGAGCCGCTTCGGCAAGCGCTGCGGGGACCGGCGGCAATGCCGGCGCCGCGCCGACGCAGGCGCTCTCAGGCCGGGGCGGCGACGGCTTCGGCGGCACGGTGACGGCCGGGACGACCCAGGCGGTCTCGCCGTGCGGCACGCCCGGCGGCTGCCCGGCCGGCAGCGCCACCTTTGCCAGCCTCGGCCTTTCGGCCGTGAGCCGCGGCGGGACCGGTGGGACCGGCGGCAACGGCACCGGCGGCACGGCGCAATTGCAGGCGGTCGGTTCGCAGACCATCGTGACCGGCGTCGCCAGCCTGCGCGCCGATGGGATCGCCGGCGCCGGCACGATCGGCGCCGGCGAAGGCGGTGGCACCACCACGCCGGGCACCAACGGCCAGGCCCTCGGCGGCCTGCTCGTGCTGAGTGCGTCGCCCGACAGCGGCGGCAATGGCGGCCGGCTCCAGGCGGGGACCATCGATGGCAGCGCCAATGCGACCGGCGGGGTCGCGGGCAGCACCGCCGGGCGCTGGCGGGTGTCGGCCAATGCCGGCAGCAGCGTCGCCGCAACCAACGCCACGCTGGCTGCGGGCGGCGGGACGGTGCTTCCCGCCGCGTCGAGCGTCAACGCGTTCGGCGGCACGATCGGCTTCTCGGGGACGGCCGCGTTGAGCAGCGCCGGCAGCATCCAGGTCAACGCCGGCGGCACCGGCCAGCTCAACGGCGGCGCAGTCCAGCTCAGCGCCGGCGACGATGTGATCGTCAGCAATTCCAGCCCGTCGGCCAATGCGGTCACGATCGACGTCGCCAGCCTCACCGTGACCGCCGCCGACGATTTCACCCTGAACAACGGCGCGGTCACCCGCTCCAGCGGCGCCACCAATGTGCGCGCCGGCGATCTCGCGACCGTGGCCGGGCGGATGCTCGGCGGGACGATCCAGCTCGCCTCGGCGGACATCGATCTCACCGGCGGCATCGGCGGAACGGGAACCGCCCGCGTCACGCTGCAGGTGCTGCCCGCGCCCGGCGCGACCCTGCCCAGCCAGGTCGTGCTTGGCGGCACGACGCAGGGCCCGGGCTATACGCTGACCGCCGCCGAGGCGGGCCGCATCTCGACGGCGGCGCTCGACCTCGTCGTCCCGGTCACCGGCAGCGGCGTCAGCCGCCCGCCCGATCTGCTCGTCCGCGACCTGCCGCTGAGCGTCGCCGGCACGACCGGGTTTGTCGGCAGCCTCAACCTCAATGTCGGCAACGCCACCGCCGGCATCGCCGAGATCGTCGGCAACCTCGCGCTGAGCGGGGCCGGCGCCACGAACGGCATCTCGATCCAGGCCGGCGAGCGGGTGCAGATCGTGAATCCGACCGGCAGCGTCCGGGTGCGCGACGCGGCCGGTTTCCCGGCCGGCACCCTCACCATCGGCGCGGCGAATATCTGGTCGGCGAGCCGCGCCCTGCTCGACCGGCTGACCGCCGATCCCGCCTTCGCCGGCCGCGATCAGGCCCTGCTCGCCAATGACGGTGCGGACCAGCCGCGCGGCTATATCGAAGGCGCCGAGGTGACGCTCCGCGCCGGCAACACCCTGCTTGTCCAGAACAGCGGCACGCGCGCCCGCTTCGCCGGCATCACGGTGGTCCAGGGCACGCTCACCGTCGTCCCGACCGGCAATGTCCCGCTCGACACCTATGCGTTCGGCAATAGGATCAACCCGGACGGCAGCTTCACGACCAACAGCCTCTTCTTCCGCGAGGTGCAGTTCAACCCGAACGGTCCGGTGAGCTCGGCCACCTTCACCTCCAAGGCCGCGTTCAACACCTGCATCATCGTCACCCGCCAATGCGGCGGCGCGCAGCCGGTGCCGGGCCGCGATCCGATCGTCGGCCCGTTCGTGCCGGTGCCGCTCACCGCACCCGACACCGACCCGGTCGACGCGAGCTTCGCGACCGAGCCGTTGATCGAGGAGCCGGTGACGAGCGGCGGCGAATCCTCCATCTGGACGCCGCCCTGCGATCCGCGGCAGGACCGGCAATGCCCCGGCACCCAGCCGTGAGGCGCGCCGGCTTCCTCGCCGCTTTGCTGCTCGCGGCCGGCCTCGCCGCGCCGGCCGCGGCGCAGCCGCTCTCGATCCGCGACAGTTTCCGGATCGGCAGCGGCGGCGGCACGCTCTGCACCGGCGAATCGCTGACCACGAATGTCGCCCTCATCGACATGTTCGATCGCGGCTGGTCGATCGTCTGCCGCGACGCCGCAATGCCGGTCGGCACCGTCTACGCGCTGCGGGCGCGGGGCGGCGATCCCGCCGGCCGGCTCGCGACGCTCCGCAATGCACGCATGGCCTGCCGCCCGGGCGAGGCGGCCGCGGTCGAAGGGCTCGGCCGACTGGAGACGCTCGACTGCCGGCTGTCGAGCGCGGACATTGGCTGGCGGGTCTATCTCCGGCCGGCCGGCGGCACGCTCTACGTCGCCGAAGGCTTTGCCGGTTACGACAGCGCGCTGCGGCTGGCCTTGCGCAGCGTGATCGCCGACCGCGAGCTGCCCGGCGAGGTCTCCATCGCGACCACCGGCGCCGGCGATCCCGCCGCCTTCGCCCGCATCCAGGCCGGCACGCACGATCCGCAGCGCGCGCTCGCCGAAGCCTATCGGCGCAACAATGCGGGCAGCTTCGCCGAGGCGGCCGAATATTTCGCGACCCTGACCGAGCGCGGCGATGCCGCGGTCAACCCGGCCGAGGCCCTGCTCAACGAGGCGATGCAGAAGTCCGACCTCGGCCGCTTCGCCGAGGCCGAGACATTGTTCGCCCGCGCCGCGCCTTTGGCCGGTGCCGATCCGGTGACCGCGCGGCGGCTGCGCAACTACCAGGCGATGCACCTCCTCAACCAGGGCCTGCCGGACGCGGCGCTGGCGCAGCTGAACCGGCCGGTGCCGCCGATCGCCGCCGACGATGCGCTGCGCAACCTGGTCATCGATCCGCCAACCTCGGGCCGGCTCAGCGCGGAATCGCCGGGCGCCAGCCGGCTGCGCGGACAGGAGGGGCTGACCCAGGCCGACAAGGCGCAGATCCTCGACGGCCAGGCGCTGCAGCTGCGCGGCACGATCCTGCGCCTGCAGCATCGCGACGCCGACGCCGCGGCGCCGTTCGGCCGCGCGATGGACGAACTGGTCGCGATCCGCGGCGGCCGCATCGCCGCGACCATCTGGCTGCGCGCGCAGATCTTGGGCGAGCTCGCCGGGATCGCCGAGGCGCGCGGCGACGCCGCCGAGGCGGAACGGCTGCACCGCGCCGCGATCGCCTTGCTCGAAAGCGACTATCCGGGCTCGGCCGCCCTGCTCAGCGCGCAGGGCCGGCTCGCCGGCTTCTACGTGCGGGCCGGCCGGACCGCGGATGCGCTGGCGCTCTACCATGCGATCGTCGCCTCGATCTCCGACCGCGGCGACGCCTCGCCGGGCCTGCGCCTGCTGCTCGGCCCCTATTTCGAGACGCTCGCCGGCCGCGGCGACGATCCGCAGGCGGTGGCGGACCTGTTCGCGGCGAGCCAGGTGCTCGTTCGCCCCGGCGTCGCCCAGACCCAGGCGATCCTCGCCCGCGAGCTGTCCGGCGGCAGCGACGCGGCGGCGGCCCTGTTCCGCCAGTCGGTCGATCTCACCCGCGACATCGAGCGCGCCCGCGTAGAGCTGTCGCGGCTGCAGGCGGGGCCCCAGAGCGCGGCCGTCCAGGCCCGCGCGGCGGCGCTGCAGGCCTCGCTCGCCCAATGGCAGCAGGACCAGATCGCGACCCAGGCGCGGCTCGCAAACTATCCGCGGTACCGCGTCGTCTCGAACGGCGCCTTGACCCTCGCCGATCTCCAGCACCTGCTCCGCTCCGGCGAAGCCTATTACAAGATGCTGGTCGTCGGCGACCGCGCCTATGCGATCTTCGCCACCGCCGCCGGCGCGCGCGCCTTCCGGCTCGGCGTCGGCGCGGCCGAGCTCGACCGGCGCGTCGATGCGCTGCGGCGGACGATCTCGATCATCCGCGGCGGCGAGCAGATCACCTATCCGTTCGATCTCGAGCTCGCCTACGGTCTCTATCAGGCACTGTTCGGCCCGGTCTCCGGCGACATGGCTGGCGTGACCCATCTGATCTTCGAGCCGGACGGGGCGATGATGCGGCTGCCGCCGAACCTGCTGGTCATGGATCATGCGGGGATCGACGCCTACAAATCGCGCGCCGCGCGGCCCGGCGACGACGGCTTCGATTTCACCGGCGTGCAATGGCTCGGCCGCGACCGCGACGTCTCGACCTCGGTCTCCGCGCGCGCCTTCCGCGATGTCCGCCAGGCGCCGCCGAGCCGGGCCCGCGCCGCCTATCTCGGGTTCGGCCAGAACCAGCCGGTCGGCGCCGCGCTGCCGCCTGGCGCGGTCCGCTCGGCCCCCGGCAATGCCGATTGCTCCTGGCCGGCGGCGGCCTGGAACCGGCCGATCTCGGCGGCGGAATTGGTCTCCGCCGGCCGCGCCGCCTCGGGCGGCCGTCCAGGCCAGGCGGAGATCGTGACCGGCGCCGCGTTCAGCGACAGTGCGATCCTCGCCCGGCGCGACCTCGCCGATCACCGGATCCTCCATTTCGCCACCCACGGGCTGGTGATCCCGCCCCGCCCGCAATGCCCGTCCCGCCCCGCGCTGCTGACCAGCTTCGGCGGCGCCGGCTCGGATGGACTGCTCTCCTTCGCGGAGATTTTCGACCTGCGGCTCGACGCCGACCTGATCATCCTCTCCGCCTGCGACACGGCCGGCGGCGGCAGCGCGGAGGCGAGCGCCGAGGCCGGCGTCGGCGGCGGCGAGTTCGCGCTCGACGGCCTGGTCCGCGCCTTTGTCGGCGCCGGCGGACGGATGGTGGTCGCCAGCCACTGGCCGCTTCCCGACGATTTCGACGCGACGCAAAGGCTCAATGTCGGCCTGTTCAGCGCGCCGCCGGGGACGAGCACGGCCGGGGCGCTTCGCCGCGCCGAACGGAGCTTGATGGACGATCCGCGCACCTCCCATCCTTTCTACTGGGCCGGCTTCGCATTGATCGGCGACGGCGCCGCGCCGGTGCTCCGCCCGATTGCGGCGGAGACGGCGTCGGCTCATTGAACCTTAAGCGCGGTCGCACGTTCGAAACGTGCTATCGGCCCTCCTGGGGATGAGCGGGGTTATTGAAGAAGGCGAGATACATCGCTCTGCTGCTGGCCGGCGCCCTTGCGGCGCCCGCTTTCGCGCGCGCCCAGCCCACCCGGCCGCCCGAGGGCCAGGCTGCCCAGCCGGCACCCGCCGCCAAGCCTGAACCGCAGCAGCCGAGCGGCCCGATCATCCCCGATTCCCAGTTCGAGCAGGCGCTGCCGCCGCTCGACCCGGCGCTGAGCCAGCCGCTCGAACCGCTGGACCAGGTTCGGGCGCCGGGAGCAGCTACGATGCCGCCGGGGACTCCCGCGCCGGCAACAACGACAATGCCCGAACCTCCGTTCCCGCCGGTGCCGGGCCCGGTGGAGAATCCGCCGCCCGCCGACCCGGCGCTGAGCGAACCGCTGCCGCCTCTGTCCAGCTTCGACGTCCAGCCGCCGCCGCCGACGCCGGCGCAGGCGGCGCAGAATGGCGATCGGCCGCCGCCGGTCCGCTATACTCTGGTGGTCGAAGGGTTCGGAGACACGGGCCTCGAAGGCCGCTTCCGGGGCCTCTCCGCGCTCGACGACGCGGAAGGCAATGCGGTCAACGGCGCGATGGTCCAGGCGCGGGCGGAGGAGGACAAGGCGATGGCCGTCCGCCTGCTCCGCTCCGAAGGCTATTATGACGCGGTCGCCACGTACGGGATCGAGCAGCTGCCGGACCAGCCCGGACGGCTCCGCGTCACGATCACCGTCGCGCCAGGCAGCCGCTACAATCTCGGCACGATCAACATAAGCGGCCCCGACACGAATCCGTCCGGCATGCCGCGCCGCTTCCTGCCGCTGGAAACCGGCCACCCGATCCGCGCCGCCGACGTCGAATCGGCCGAGGCGAACGTCCTGCTCCGCCTGCCGCAGGAAGGCTATCCCTTCCCGCATATCGACGTGCGCGACATCGTCCTCGATCCCGACACCCATATCGGCGACTATACCCTGCCGCTCAATCCGGGGCCCCGCGCCAGCTTCGCCGGTTTCACCACCGAAGGCCATCTCGCCTTCGACGCCGCCCATGTCGGCGTGCTCTCCCGCTTCCGGCGCGGCGAGCTCTACGACCGGCGCAAGGTCGACGATCTGCGCGAGGCGATGGTCGCGACGCGCTTGTTCCGTACCGTCTCGGCCGAGCCGGTGCTGACCGGCGAGCATGCGCCGGACGGAACGGAATATGTGAACATCCTGGTCCGCCAGGATGCCGGGCCGCCGCGCTCGCTCGACCTCTCGGCCGGCTACGACACCGGCCAGGGGCTGCGGCTCGAAGCGGCCTGGGAGCATCGCAACCTGTTGCCGCCGGAAGGCGCGCTCCGCATCGCGGCGATCGCCGGCACGCAGGAACAGAATCTCTCGATCCGCTTCCGCCGCAACAATTGGGGCCAGCGCGACCGCGCCCTGCTGCTCCAGCTCGATGCCGGCCGCCGCGATTATCCGGCCTTCCAGGGCTATACGTCGCGCCTCTACGGGCTGATCACGCGGGAATCGACGCCGATCTGGCAGAAGGTCTGGACCTATGCCTACGGCGCGGAGCTGCTCGCCACCAACGAGAACCGCAACGGCACTGCCCGGGTCTCGCTGAGCGACGCCTATTTCATCGGCGGGCTGATCGGCCAGCTCGGCTACGACCGCTCCAACAGCCTGCTCGATCCGACCCGGGGCTTCCGGCTGCTCGCCAGGGTCAATCCGGAGGCGTCGTTGCGCAGCGGCGCCCGATTCTATGTCCGTAATTTGATCGAAGGCAGCGCCTATTTCCCGTTCGGCGAGAGCTTCGTGCTCGCCGGCCGGGCCCGCTTCGGCTCGATCTTCGGCATCGCGCGCGACCAGATCGCGCCCTCGCGGCGACTCTATTCGGGCGGCGGCGGCTCGGTGCGCGGCTTCGGCTATCAGGAGCTCGGCCCGCGCGACGCCAAGAACGTGCCGCTCGGCGGCAGGGGCCTTTCCGAATTCTCGATCGAGGGCCGCTACCGCTTCGGCAATTACGGCGCGGTCGCCTTCGTCGACGCCGGCCAGGTCACCGAGCGTCAATATCCCGATTTCTCCGACATGCGGTTCGGCATCGGCGTCGGCGGCCGCGTCTACACCAGCTTCGGCCCGGTCCGGCTCGACGTCGCCACCCCTCTCGGCCGCCGGCCGGGCGAGGCTTTGGTCACCGTCTACGTCTCGATCGGGCAGGCCTTCTGATGGGCCGGCGGATCGCGATCTGGGCCGGGGCCGCGCTTGGCGCGATCCTGCTGGCAATCGGCGCCTTCCTGCTCTGGCTGAACACCGATCCCGGGCGGCGCTTCGTCGTCGGCCAGATCAACGCGATCGAGACCGCCTCGGGGCTCAGGATCCATGTCGACCGGATCGAAGGCTCGGTGTTCGGCGAGATGCGGCTGATCGACGTCAACG
Source organism: Sphingomonadaceae bacterium (assembly GCA_019239785.1). Taxonomy (GTDB): domain Bacteria; phylum Pseudomonadota; class Alphaproteobacteria; order Sphingomonadales; family Sphingomonadaceae; genus Allosphingosinicella. The sequence goes on along the minus strand of JAFAZM010000199.1, from coordinate 6,594 downwards.
TCTTCGACGCGCAGGGCATCTTCTTCCACGCCAACGAAGCCGACGTCGATTACCGGCCCTTCGCCTACTTCCGCTCCCATATCGACGTCCGCACGCTCGACATCCCCGAGGCGCTGCTGCTGCGCCGCCCGGCCTTCCGGCCAAGCACCAACCCGAACGGGCCATTGCTCCCGGACATCGATATGGACATCGGCCACCTCCATATCGGCCGGCTGCTGATCGAGCCGGCGGTGACCGGCCGGCCGCATCTGCTGAGCCTCGACAGCAGGATCAAGATCGCCGACCGCCGCGCCCAGATCGGGCTCAACGCGCGCACCGTCGTGGCGCACGGCTATGCCGGCGGCGACCGGGTGATCTTGAACCTCGACGCGGTGCCCGACTCGAACCGGCTGAACATCGGCCTGGCGGTGCGCGGGCCTGCCGACGGCTTCGTCGCCGGCCTGATCGGCAGCGACCAGGCGGTGGCTGCGCGCATCTCCGGCCAGGGCGACTGGGCGAATTGGCAGGGCCGCGCCCAGGCGATGCTCGGCGGCACCGGCATCGCCGACCTCGCGCTCGGCGCCCGCAACGGCACCTTCACCCTGCTCAGCCCGACCCGGCCCGGCCTGCTGCTCAGCGGCCCCGCGCAGCGCCTCGCGGGGCCCCTCGTCCAGACCAGCCTGGTCGCGACCCTCGACCAGCGCCGCGCCAACATCCGCCTCCGGATGAACAGCCGCGCGCTCGCGGTCGCGGCCGAAGGTCTCGTCGATCTCGGGCAGAATCAATATCGCGACCTTCGCGTCGCGGCGCGGCTCACCGAGCCCGGCGCGATCGCGCCGGACCTCAGCGGCCGCGACGTGCAGCTCGCGATGATCCTGAACGGCGCCTTCGCGACGCCGGGCGTCGCCTATGAGCTGAATGCAGGCCGGCTGACCTTCGGCGGCACCACGATCGAACAGCTGCGGGCGGTCGGCGCGGCGACGGTGCGCGCCGAGGACATCATCGTGCCGGTCTCGGCGCGGGCGGGCCGCATCCTCGGCTTCGACGCGGTCGCTGGGGGCGCGGTTTCGAACGTCGCGCTGAACGGCCAGATCGGAGTCACGGGCATGCGGCTCGTCTCCGACAATCTGATCCTTCGGTCGGACCGGATCAACGCCCGCCTGGCGATCGCCTTCGATCTCGCCGCCGGCCGCTATCTCGCCGCGGTGCAGGGGCGGGTGAACAATTACCTGGTCGACAGCGTCGGCCTGTTCGACGTCGAGACCCATCTCGACATGACCAGCAATGCCGCCGGCTTCGGGCTCAGCGGCCGGGTGGCGGCGCGCAGCCGGCGGATCCAGAACGACACGATCCGCGGCCTGCTCGGCGGCGATGCGACGATGGTCGCGCATGTGGCGATGAATCCCTCCGGCCTCGTCCATGTCAGCGACGTGCGGCTCGCCTCGCCGCGGCTGCACGTCGCTTCGGGCGGCGGCACCTACAGCCGCGACGGCCGGCTCGACCTGCGCTTCAACGGGGTCAGCGACGATTACGGCCGGCTTTCGGTCCATGTCACCGGCAGCGCCTCGGCACCGCAGGTCGCGCTGGAGGCGGCCAATCCCGGCTTCGGCATCGGCCTTGCCAATGTCGTCGCCAATGTCCGCGCGGTCGCCGGCGGCTGGGCGATCCAGGCCCGGGGGGAGTCCAGCTACGGGCCGTTCACCGCGGACCTGGTCGTGCAATCGGACCGCGGGGGGATGGCGGTCGCGGTCAACCGCCTGCTCTTCGCGGGCATCGAGTTCCGCGGCCGGCTCGTGCGGACCGCCGCGGGGCCGTTCGCCGGCACCCTTACCATGGCCGGCCAGGGGATCAGCGGCACCGTCCAGCTCGCCGCCGCGGGCCGCTACCAGAGGATCGACGTCGCCGCCAATGCGAACGGCGCGCGCACGCCGGGCGACACGCCAATCATCGTCCAACGCGCGATCGTGCAGGCGACGATCGTCCTCACCCCGCAAATCTCGATCCAGGGCGACGCCCAGCTCGCCGGGCTCAGCAGCGGCAACCTCTTCGTCCAGCGCGCACGCGTCCGGGCCAACCTCCAGGGCGGCAGCGGCTCGGTGCAGGCGCTGGCGGAGGGGCGGCGCGGGGTGCCGTTCCTGATCGCCGCCAATGCCGCGGTCTCGCCCGATCTGATCCGCGCCGCCGCGCAGGGGCAGGTCAACAACATCCCCTTCCATTTCGCCCAGCCGGCCGAGATCCGCCGGGAAGGCGCCGACTGGCGGCTGCTGCCGACGACGATCGCCCTGCAGCGCGGCCGCATCCGGGTGGCGGGGACGTACGGCAACGGCCTGGTGGTCCAGACGCGGCTGGACGGCTTCGACCTGTCGATGCTGAACCCGCTCTCGCCGAGCCTCGGCCTTGGCGGCCAGGCGACCGGAAGCATGGATTTCTCGCAGCCGTCGGACGGCAGCTTCCCGCGCGCCGAGGCGCGGCTCAACATCGCTGGCTTCACCCATACCGGCATCGCGATGCGCTCCGAGCCGGTCGACATCTTCATGGCCGGCAGCCTGGTGCCCGAGGGCGGGCAGCTCGGCGCGGTGCTGCGCCGGGCCGGCAACGTGATCGGCCGGATCCAGGTCCGGCTGCAGCCGCTCGGGCCCGGCGCGGGCTCCTGGACGACGCGGCTGCTCGCGGCGCCGCTCCAAGGCGGCATCCGCTATAACGGCCCGGCCGAGATCCCGATGGCCTTCGCCAACTTGGAAGGGCACCAGCTCACCGGGCCGGTCGGCATCGCCGCCGATTTCTCGGGCCGGGTCGATGCGCCGACCTTCACCGGCGTGGTCCGCGCCAATGCGCTCACCTATCATAACGAGCTCTACGGGACGCGGATCACCAACCTCGCGGTCGACGGCCGCTTCACCGCCGACCGGCTCGAGCTCGTCAGCCTCTCCGGCCGTGCCGGCGACGGCACCGTCCAGGGCCACGGCACGGTCGGGCTCGCCTCGGCGGCGGGCTTCCCGATCGACATCAGCCTCCAGTTCGAGAATGCGCGGCTCGCCCGCAGCGACGACATTTCCGGGACTGCGACCGGCAGCCTGCACATCGTCAACGACCGCAGCGGCGCCTCGATCAGCGGCACGCTCGACCTCGGCGAGGCGCGCTACCAGATCGTCCGCCAGGCCTCCGCCGAGATTCCGCAGCTCGCCGGCGTCCGCCGCCGCGGCGAGCCGCTCCAGGCGCCGAACGCGCATCCCGAAGAGAAGGGCGTGCCGAGCACCTGGCGGCTCGACATCAGGCTGAACGCCAACAACCAGGTCTACGTCTCCGGCATGGGTCTCGATTCCGAATGGCGCGCGGACCTGCGCGTCCAAGGCACGACGGCGACGCCGGAGATCGTCGGCACGGTCGATCTGATCCGCGGCGAGCTCGGCGTGGCCGGCCGGCGCTTCCGGCTGACCGACGGCCATGTCGCCTTCACCGGCTCGCGGCCGCCCAACCCGACCATCGATCTCAACGCGACCGCGGACATCGACCAGGTGACGGTCGGGATCAACGTCACCGGCCAGTCGAACAACCCGCAGATCAGCTTCAGCTCGTCGCCGGGCCTCCCGCAGGACGAGATCGTGTCCCGCATCCTGTTCGGCAGCTCGGTGACGCAGATCTCGGCCCTGCAGGCGGTGCAGCTCGCCGCCTCGCTGAACTCGCTGCGCGGCAGCGGGGGCGGCCTCAACCCGCTCGGCCGGCTGCGCTCGGCGACCGGGATCAGCCGGCTGCGCATCCTCGATGCCGACACCGCCACCGGCCGCGGCACCGCGGTCGCCGCGGGCATGTACATTTCAGACAAGATCTATGTCGAGCTGATCACCGACGCCAAGGGCTTCACCGCGACCCAGCTCGAAATCTCGCTGACCCGCGCCCTCTCCATCCTGTCGCAGTTCAGCACCAACAGCGCCAACAATGCGAGCATCCGCTACCACCGGGATTATTGAAACGGAAACAAGGACCTGGCGATGCTGCACTGCGGGAACCGCGGCGCGGCAACGTCGTTCACGCGGGGGAAGAAGCGGAGGCGCGATGAAGCTCGATCTCGAATTCACCTCCGGGCGGGCCTTGCTCACCCAGAGCGGCGCCTATGCGCTGATCCGGGACGCGGAGGATCGCGTGCTGCTGGTCCGCGCCGCCAACGGCCGCTTCTATCTGCCCGGCGGTCGGATCGAGCCCGGCGAGAGCGGCGCCGAGGCGCTGGCGCGCGAGGTCGCCGAGGAATGCGGATTGAAGGTGCGCGTCTCGGGCCCGCTCGGCGAGGCGCTGCAGCCGATCATGGCCGGCAGCGTGCTGCTGCGCGCCACCTATTGGCAGGCCGAGGTGATTGGCCTCGCCCATGAGGAGCCCGAGCACCAATTGCTCTGGACGCCGCGCAGCGAAGCCGCCTCGCGCCTGCACCGCCCGGCCGACGCCGCCGCGATCCTTTCATTCCTGGGCTGAGAAGCTTTCGACCGCCGCTGCCGCGCCCTGCTCTGACAGCTTGGTGAGCTGGCGCACCAGCGCGTCCCGAAAGGCGGGGTTCGCCGCCAGCGCCGGCGGGAAAACCTGCCGCAGCGCGAGCGCCGCATCGACGCGGGCGGCAGGAGAGCCGGCGAAGCCGCGCGTCCGCTCGGCCAGCGGGTCGTCTACGATGAACCTCTCGCCCGCATCGGTGCGGCCGGCCTGCCAGGCGATCCAGCCGGCGACGGCGAGCGCCAGCGCTTCGATCGCTTCGCCGCGCGCCAGCCGCTCCGCGATCGGCGCGAGCAGCCGCTGCGGCAGCTTCTGCGAGCCGTCCATCGCGATCTGCCGGGTGCGGTGGGCGAGCGCTGCATTGGCGAAGCGATCGAGCAAGGCGGCGCGATAGCCGGCGAGATCGAGCTCGGGCGGCGGCGAAAGGGTCGGCGCCGTTTCGTCCCAGAGCGCTTCGACGAAGCGCCGGCCAGCCGGCGCCGCGACGAACTGGTGGACATGTTCCACCCCAGCCAGCCCGCCGAGATAGGCGATCGCGCTGTGGGCGCCATTCAGCAGGCGGAGCTTGGCCTCCTCCCACGGACCGACGTCCGCGGTCAGCGTCACGCCGGCCGCGGCGAAATCCGGCCGCTCGCCCGCGAACCGGTCCTCGATCACCCATTGCGTGAAGGGCTCGGCCTTCACCATCGCCAGGTCGACCAGGCCGATCCGCGCGGCGAGCGCTTCGATATCGGCAGCGTCGGTCGCCGGAACGATCCTATCGACCATCGTCTGCGGGAAGGCGCCATGCGCGGCGATCCAGTCGCGCGCCGCCGGATCGCTCGCGGCGAGCACGGCGTCGCGCAGCCTCGAGCCATTGCCGGCGAGATTGTCGCAGCTGATCGCGGTGAACGGCGCAAGGCCACGTGCGCGGCGCAAAGCGAGCCCTTGGGCGAGGAAGCCCGCGGCCGGCGCGCCGGGCAGATAGCCTTTCTCCGTGATCGTGAGAGTGACGATCGCAGTCTCCGGCGCCGCCAGCGTCGCGACCAGCGCCTGCGGATTCTCCGGCACGACGATGACGTCGCGGACGGCGCCGATTACCTGCACCTGGTCGCCCACGACGAGGCTGTAGAGCCAGTCCTGCGGCGCCATCGCATCGCGCACCGCGGGCGCGCGGAACGAAGCGCCGACGATCCCCCAGCCGAGTTCCTCGAACACCGGCGCTTGGTGGGCGCGGTGGAACGCGCCGATGCCGAGGTGCACGACCCGGGGGGCAGGCCGAGTGGCGGGGCGTTCGACCCAGGCCGGCAGGCGGTTCAGCGTCGCCGCAGACAGTCTCGGCAGCCTCGCCTCTCCTTTCGTCATCCCGGACTTGATCCGGAATCCATGAACACGGACTTGGAGGATCCTCGCGGACGCCGGTGATCATGGGTCCCGGCCTTCGCCGGGATGACGCGAAAGGGGCGCCTCACAGCTTGTACGCCGCCTTGACCAGGTCGTAGCTCAACGCCCGCGCCACCTCGTGCGCCTCATCCTCGTCGAGCCGGTGCTCGGCGACGAGCCGGGCGAGGAAGGCGCAGTCCATCCGCCGGGCGACGTCGTGCCTGGCGGGGATGGAGAGGAAGGCGCGGGTGTCGTCGTTGAAGCCGACGGTGTTGTAGAAGCCGGCGGTCTCGGTCGCCTGCTCGCGGAAGCGGCGCATTCCTTCCGGGCTGTCGTGGAACCACCAGGGCGGGCCGAGCTTGAGGCTGGGATAATGGCCAGCCAGCGGGGCGAGCTCGCGCGAATAGACGCTTTCGTCGCTGGTGAAGAGGATCAGGCTGAAGCCCGGCTCGTTGCCGAACCGGTCGAGCAACGGCTTCAGCGCGCGGACATATTCGCCTGCAGTCGGGAGGTCGGCGCCCATGTCGCGGCCGAAGCGGGCGCGCACGGCCTCGTTATGATTGCGGAAGACGCCGGGATGGATCTGCATCACCATCCCGTCCTCCACGCTCATCCGCGCCATCTCGGTCAGCATCTGGCCGCGGAACAGCTCCGCCTCGGCCGCAGTAAAATCGCCCGCCGCCACTTTCGCATAGAGTGTCTCGGCCTCGCCCCGCGGCAGGTCGGCGGTGAAGGCGGTGGGATGGCCGTGGTCGGTCGAGGTCGCGCCCGTTGCGC
>JAFAZM010000112.1 GCA_019239785.1 Sphingomonadaceae bacterium | reverse complement strand
CTGCGATCTTGGGCCGCAGGGTCCGCCCGAGCAGGAAATCCATCGGCCGGTCCCAGGCGGGAACCTCGCCCGCATAATCCTTGGCGCCGATGCTGAGCGCGCGGCCCATCAGATATCGGGTGAGCTTCCCCTGCTTCTCGACCTGGTTGAGGATGCGCTGGCGCAGCACCTCGAACAGCCGCGGCACGACGACCATGATCGTCGGCCGCACCTCCTCGATGTTCGAGGAGAGCTTCTCCAACCCCTCGGAATAATAGATCTGGGCGGCGAGGCCGATCGGGAAGAGCTGGCCGCCGCTATGCTCGTAGGCGTGGCTGGCCGGCAGGAAGGAGAGGAAGACCTCCTCGTCCCAGCCGAAATCCTCCGCGATCAGCGAGACGCAGCCTTCGATATTGTGGAGGATCGCGCCATGATGCTGCATCACCCCGCGCGGCGCGCCGCCGGTGCCCGACGTGTAGATGATGCAGGCGAGATCGCTGCGCCTGAAATCGGCCCTGGCGGCGCAGGCCTCGGCGGTCTGGCTCTCCGCGGCGATCAGGGCGGCCCAATCGTGCCGCTCGATCTGGCCGGCCTGGCCGGACGGCAAGGATTCGATCGCGATCACATGCTCGCAGGCGGTGGTGCGGATCGCGGCGGGGAGCAGATTCTTGCAGAGCTTCTGGGTGGAGACGATCGCGGCGCGGGCGCCGCTGTCGTCGAGGATGTGCTGGTGGTCGCGCTCGGTGTTGGTGGTGTAGGTCGGCACGGTCACGCAGCCGGCGGCCATGATCGCGAGGTCGGAGATCAGCCATTCCGGCCGGTTCTCGGAAACCAGCATCACCCGGTCGCCGCGCTCCAGCCCGAGCCGCTGCAGCGCCGCGGCGAGCTTCGCCACCTTGTCGGCGACCTCGCGCCAGCTGAGCGAACGCCATTCGCCCTGCTTCTTCGCCCAGAGAAAGGGCGCGTCGCCTTTCTCCCTCGCCCGGGTGAAGAACATGGCGACGAGATTGGGGAAATGTTCGAACTGACGCATGGCCTCTCCCGCGCAGCGCCTTTGTTGTCGCATCATATTTGTCGGAAAACCGGTGCCCGCTTTTCCGAATGATGCTTATGCCGCGTCGCGACAAGTGTAGCGGCCCGTCTCCTACTGCGCCAGCCAGGTGCCTTCGCTGCGGGGATCGGCGGCGCCGACCCAGCGGCCGTTCACCCGCTCGATCGCATTGGCCTTGTAGCCGGCCGGGACGACGACGACCTGCTGCCCCATCGCCTGGAGCTGGGGGATCATCGCCTCGAGCCAGGTGCCGCGCTCGATCGTCACCCGGTCGCCCCAGCCCATGATCTGCGGCAATGCGATCGCCTCCTGCGCGGAGAGATGCCAGTCGAGCACGCCGATCAAGGCCTTGGCGACCTGGGCGATGATCGTCGGGCCGCCGGCGGCGCCGACCGCGAGCCGCACCCTGCCGTCGGGCCCGTAGACGATGGTCGGCGACATCGAGCTCATCGGCCGCTTGCCGCCCTCGACCCGGTTGGCGACCGGGGCGCCGTCCCGCTCGGGGACGAAGCTGAAATCGGTGAGCTCGTTGTTGAGGAAATAGCCGCCGGTGGTGAGGCCGGAGCCGAACGGCCCCTCGATCGTCGAGGTGTAGGAGGCGACGTTGCCGGTATTGTCGACGACGACGAAGTGGGTGGTCGCCGGCACCTCGCCGGACGGCGCCTGCGTCCGCCGCACCGCGCCGGGCGGGTTGCCGGCGGCGACCGAAGGTAGGGCATGGCCGGGGGAGAGCAGGGCCGAGCGCGCGGCGAGGTAGCGGGCGTCGGTGAGGCCCGGCACCGGCACGCGCACGTAATCTGGGTCGCCGATGAAGGCGTCGCGGTCGGCATAAGCGAGCCGCATGGAATCGGCGATCAGGTGCCAGGCGACCGGATTGCGCGGGCCGAGCGCCGCCATGTCGAACCGCTCCAGCTGCTTCAGGATCGCGAACACCGTGGTCGCGCCCGAGGAAGGCGGGCCCATGCCGCAGATCCGGTAGATCCGGTAGCGGCCGCAGACCGCCGGCCGCTCCTCCGCATGATAAGCGGCGAGGTCGCCGGTCCGGATCATCCCCGGGTTGCGCGGCGAATTTCGCACGACGGCGACCAGGGCCTCGGCATTGGCGCCGTGGTAGAAAACTTCCGGCCCGCGCGTCGCGAGCTGCTC
>JAFAZM010000086.1 GCA_019239785.1 Sphingomonadaceae bacterium | reverse complement strand
GGGCTATCTGCCCTCCCATCATGACCAAAGCCCGCACGCTCTACGAAAAGATCTGGGACGCGCATGTCGTCTCGCGCCGCGAAGACGGCACCTGCCTGATCTATATCGATCGCCACCTCGTCCACGAGGTGACGAGCCCGCAGGCATTCGAGGGGCTCCGCTCGACCGGGCGCAAGGTGCGCCGCCCCGATCTCACCCTCGCGGTGCCCGATCACAATCTGCCGACCACCGCGCGCCGCGACGCCGACGGCCATGCGCTGCCGATCGCCGATCCTGAGAGCGCGAACCAACTCGCCGCGCTGCGCCGCAATGCGCCCGAATTCGGCGTGCCCTATATCGACGCGCTGGCGGCCGAGCAGGGCATCGTCCACGTCGTCGGGCCGGAGCAGGGCTTCTCGCTGCCCGGCACCACCATCGTCTGCGGCGACAGCCACACCGCCGCGCACGGCGGCATTGGCGCGCTGGCGTTCGGCATCGGCACCAGCGAGGTCGAGCATGTCCTCGCCACCCAGACCCTGCAGCTGCGCCAGGCGAAGACGCTGGAGATCCGCGTCGACGGCACGCTCGGCTTCGGCGTCTCGCCCAAGGATCTGATCCTGCATATCATCGGCCAGATCGGCACTGCGGGCGGCACCGGCCATGTCGTCGAATATCGGGGCTCCGCATTTTCGCAGATGAGCATCGAAGGAAGGCTCACCGTCGCCAATATGTCGATCGAGGCCGGGGCACGCTCGGGCCTGTTCGCACCCGACGAGAAGACATTCGCTTACCTGAAGGGGCGGCCGATGGCGCCGAAGGGGGAGGCCTGGGAGAAGGCGCTCGCCTGGTGGCGGACGCTGGCGAGCGACGAGGACGCGACGTTCGACCGCAGCGTCCGCATCGACGCGGGGGAGGTCGCGCCGAGCGTGACCTGGGGGACGAGCCCGGAGGATGTGGTGCCGGTGACCGGCGCGATCCCCGATCCGGAGAGCTTCGCCGATCCCGCGAAGCGCGCCGCCGCGCGCCAGTCGCTCGCTTATATGGGCCTGGAGGCGGGCACGCGGCTCGAGGACGTGCCGGTGAGCTACGTTTTCATCGGCAGCTGCACCAACAGCCGGATCGAGGATCTGCGCGCCGCCGCCGACGTGCTGCGCGCGCGCAAGGTGCACGACGGCATCCGCCAGGCGCTGGTCGTGCCCGGCTCCGGCCTGGTCAAGCGCCAGGCCGAGGCGGAGGGGCTCGACCGCATCTTCATCGAGGCCGGCTTCGAATGGCGGGAGCCCGGCTGCTCGATGTGCCTGGCGATGAATCCCGACAAGGTCCCGCCGGGCGAGCGCTGCGCCTCGACCTCGAACCGCAATTTCGTCGGCCGCCAGGGCCCGGGCGCGCGGACGCATTTGCTGTCGCCGGCAATGGCGGCGGCGGCCGCGGTGAAGGGGCGCTTGGCGGATGTGCGGGAGTTGGTTGCGTCTCCGGAGCTGGCATGATATGACCAAAACTGGCAAAATATAGGTCATAGTCATGGACGCTCGCAGCACCGAATTCTCCGTCGCCGACGCGAAGGCGCGCTTCTCCGAGCTTATTGCACGGGCAGAGGCCGGTGAGGAAATTACGATCAAGCGCCATGGCAAGCCGGTTGCGCGCCTGGTGCCGGAGAAGCGAAAGCTCACCATCGAGGAGCGGCGACAGGCCCATCGAGATTGGGTGGCCTATCGCGACAAGCATAAGCCCACGCTTGGGCCCGATCTCACGATCAAGCAGCTGATCGAGGAAGGGCGCCGCTTTTGACCGCCTTCGTGCTCGATGCGACCCTCACTCTGGCCTGGCACTTTTTCGACGAGAAGAGTCCTGAAACTGAGGCTCTGGCGGAGCGCGCCTTCGAGGACAGCGTCGTCGTGCCCGGGCATTGGTACCTCGAAATCGCGAACAGCCTGATCTCCGGTGAACGGCGGAAGCGAACGACGACGGATCTTTCCGCGCGTTTCGTGGAGTGGCTGGATGAGTTGCCGATCGAAATTGACACATTGGAGGACCGGGCGATCTTCTCGCTGATCATGCCGCTCGCCCGGGCGCATCGTCTCTCAGTATACGACAGCCTTTACCTCGAATTGGCCGAACGCCGCGGTCTGGCCTTGGCGACTCTGGATGCGGAGCTCGCCACTGCGGCGAAAGCGATCGGCCTGGAGACCCTACCATGATCCCCGTCACCGCCGTCGAAGGGCGCGCCATTCCGCTGGGCCGCGCCAATGTCGATACCGACATCATCATTCCGGCCGAGCATCTGAAGACGGTGGCGCGCGAGGGGCTGGGGCGCTTCGCCTTCGAGACGATCCGGGCCGAGCCGGGCAATGTCTTCGACGATCCCGCCTTTGCCGGCGCACCGATCCTGGTCGCCGGCGACAATTTCGGCTGCGGCTCCAGCCGGGAGCATGCGGTCTGGGCGATGCTGGACCTCGGCATCCGTGCGGTGATCGCGCCGAGCTTCTCCGACATCTTCGCCAGCAATGCGTTCAAGAACGGGCTGGTCGCGGTGGCCCTGTCGCAGGACGCGGTCGACCGGCTGCTCGAGGTCGCGAAGGACCAGCCGATCCGCATCGATCTCGAGACGATGACGGTGACCACGCTTTATCAGGACCGCTTCGCCTTCGCGCTCGATCCGTTCCGCCGCGATTGTCTGATGCGCGGGCTCGACGAGATCGGGCTGACGCTGGAGAGCGAGGCCGCGATCGCGGCGTTCGAGGCGCGGCCGGACGCGGACCTGCTGCAGCCCGTCGCCCTGGATTAAACCGCCGGCCCCAGACGTTCCCGGAAGAGTCACGGACCCTGTGCATCGGTCCGGGGGAGGGACGCATGGAAAGCGATTCGGTCTATTATCGGCGCCGCGCGGGCGAGGAGCTGCGGGCCGCCGACATTGCCTGCGACGCCGAGCAGAAGCGGCGGCATTTGGAGTTGGCCGAATTGCTCGTAGCGCTCGCGGCTCGGAGAGCGTCTGAAGCTGGCTGAATTCCCCTCTCCCGTTTCGGGGAGAGGGACACCCGGCCGTCAGGCCGGGAGGGTGAGGGCTGTGGCGTCAGAAGGTGGGCGCGGTTGCGCTGGCTCCCGCACTGCCCTCACCCTCCCGCCCCTTCGCGGCGGGCCCCTCCCTCTCCCCAAAATGGGAGAGGGGTCGGAGGTGACGTGAGCTAGCCGCCGATCAGCCCGGCCAATATCTCGTAGGAATGCAGCCGCGCCGAGTGATCGTACATCTGGCAGGTGACGATCAGCTCGTCGGCGCCGGTCTCCGCGATGAAGCCCTCGACCGCTTCCGTCACCTTGGCCGGCCCGCCGATCGCGGAGCATGACAGCACCTGGTCGAGCATCGCCCGCTGGTTCGGGAAGAGCGAATCGTAATAGCCGGGCACCGGCGGCTTCAGCTGGCCGGGCGTACCGGTGCGCAATGCCACGAACGCCTGCATCATCGAGGTGGCGAGCAGGGCCGCCTCCTCGTCCGTGTCCGCCGCGAAGACGTTGTAGCCGAGCATGACATAGGGCTCGGCGAGCTGCTCCGACGGCTGGAAGCTCGCGCGATAGACGTGGATCGCTTCCATCATCGCCTGCGGCGCGAAATGGGAGGCGAAGGAATAAGGCAGGCCGAGATGGGCGGCGAGCTGGGCGCCGAACAGGCTGGAGCCGAGGATCCAGATCGGGATTTTCAGGCCCTCGCCGGGAATGGCGCGGACCTGCCGCGGCTGCGCGTCCGGCTGCAGGTAGGACATCAATTCCACCACGTCGCGCGGGAACTGGTTCACGTCGGCATGGAGGTTGCGGCGGAGCGCATAGGCCGCTGCCTGGTCGGTGCCCGGCGCGCGGCCGAGGCCGAGATCGACCCGGCCGGGGAAGAGCGATTCGAGCGTGCCGAACTGCTCGGCGATCTGCAGCGGCGCATGGTTGGGCAGCATGATCCCGCCCGAGCCGATCCGGATCGTCGAGGTGCCGTCGCCGACATGAGCAAGGGCGACCGCAGTTGCGGCGCTGGCGATGCCCGGCATCGAATGATGCTCGGCCATCCAGAAGCGGTTGTAGCCCCAGTTTTCGGCATGTTGGGCGAGGTCGCGGGCATTGTGCAGCGCCTGGGCGGCGCTGCCGCCTTCGACGATGGGGGCGAGATCGAGGATGGAGAGGGGAATCATGCGCCGGAGATGGGGGCGGTAAAGGCCGGATGCCAGTGCGGCGGCGTTTCTTTCCTCCCTGTCGCCGCGGGCGATGGGGAGGGACCGCACGAAGTGCAGTGGAGGGGCTTACGGCGCCGGAGTGCCCCTCCACCATCCTTCGGCTGGTCCCCCTCCCCATGAAGCTTCGCTTCACAGGGAGGAAGGATCGCCGATTAGCCGTGCTCATAAGCGAGCGCAGAAAAGATCGTTCGACCGGGATGGATATGGCCGGATAGGAATTGCAGGGCCGCGGACGCCCGCCGCGGCAAGGGAGAGGTTCCATGGCTCATGTCCTGCGCACTTTCCTCGCCGCCGCGCTCGCCCTCGCCGCGGGCG
>JAFAZM010000355.1 GCA_019239785.1 Sphingomonadaceae bacterium | reverse complement strand
TACCACCGCCGTCACCACCGAGGCGAACCGCTTCTTCAACTTCAACTTCCCGCAGGGCCTCTACAGCACCGCGGCGTTCACCCCGACCGTGACCCGGCCTTCCACCGGCACGATCCGGATGACCGCCTCGACGACGATCCCGACCTCGATCATGAAGATCTTCGGCTTCACGACCCTGCCGCTCAACGTCAGCTGCGACGCCTCGCTGAACTTCGTCAACACCGACATCATGCTCGTGCTCGACACGACCGGGTCGATGAACAACGACGTCAACGACAATGCGACGGTCGTCGACGCCAACCGCAAGATCACGGCGCTGCGCGACGCGGTGATGGCGATGTACGACGCGCTGGCGCCCACCCAGACCCAGCTGGAGGCGGCCGGGATGCGGCTGCGCTACGGCGTCGTGCCCTATTCGAGCTCGGTCAATGTCGGCGCGCTGATCCGCGCCGTGAACCCCGCCTATCTCGTGGACAGCTACACCTACCAGTCGCGCGTCGCGAACTACAACACGCTGAACTCCAACTCGACCGCGGGCGCGACCTATTGGGAATATTATACGAGCACGGCGCCGGGCTACACCTCGGTGATGGCCAACTCGACCAGCATCTCGCAGGCCAACTGCCTGAAGTTCATGAACAATACCTCGTTCACCGGCTTCACGCCGACGCCAACCAACCCGACCAGCGGCGGCCCGCCGCCGGCGACGACGGTGGTCGCCAGCTTCCCGAGCGACGGCGCCGCGACCCAGGGCGGCAATAGCGGCGAATGGGCCTATACCGGCGCGCCGGACACGAACACCAGCGACAGCCTGGCAAGCTGCCGGCGCAAGCGCACCGACACCACGACCACCTACAATTACCTCTATACCGACGACACCTATCGCGCGGTCACGTTCGACACGAGCCAGTACAAGCTCGGCAATCCGGTCACGCTCGCCTCGGCCGACGACGGCTCCGTGCCGACGGCGGGCAGCTATTCGGCGCAGGCGCTGCCGCCCGTCGCCACCGGCGAGAGCGACACGACCTCGACCTGGAACGGCTGCATCGAGGAGCGCGACACGACCAGCACGATCACCAGCGCCTCCGGCTACACCATCCCGAGCACTGCGTACGATCTCGACATCAACCGCATCCCGACCAACGACGCCACGCGCTGGCGGCCGATGTGGCCGGCCGTGGTGCATCTCCGCACCGCGGGCTCGACGAGCGCGACCAGCGGCACGGCGATGGCGAGCCTCAACAATTCCTATTATGCCTGCCCGACGGCGGCATCGCGGCTCACCGCCTGGAACCGGACCGCGCTGCAGAATTACGTCAACACGCTGACCCCGCTCGGCGGCACCTATCACGACATCGGCATGATCTGGGGCGCACGCCTGCTCTCCTCGGGCGGCATCTTCGCGGACAGCCCGGACACCTATAACGGCATGCCGGTCTCGCGGCACATCATCTTCATGACCGACGGCCAGCTCGCGCCGAACTGCAACTCCTATTCCTCCTACGGGGTGGAGCAGAACGACATGCGCGTGACCGGCGGCGGCACCTGCCCGACCCAATATGACCGCCACCTGCAGCGCTTCCGGATGATCTGCAACGCGGCGAAGAGCCTGAACATCTCGATCTGGGTGATCGCCTTCGGCACCAGCCTGTCGACCGACATGACGCAATGCGCGAGCAACGCGAACCAGGCCTCGACCGCGGCCGATCGCGCCACCCTGATCGCTCGCTTCCAGCAGATCGGCAGCCAGATCGGCGCGCTGAGGCTGACGCAATGACCCGGCCGCTTCCCCTCCGCGCGCTGCGCCGCGACAGCTCGGGCGCGACGATCGTCGAGTTCGCCTTGATCCTGCCGGTGCTCTGCATGATGCTGCTCGGCACGCTCGATCTCGGCTATCGCTCCTACGTCAACTCGGTCGTCCAGGGGACGCTGCACGACGCGGCGCGGATGGCGACGGTCGGCAATGTCAGCACCGCGACGATCCAGACCTTCGTGCAGAACCGGCTGCAGGCCTTCTCGCGCAACGCGACGATCACGACGACCACCCGCTCCTATTCCGATTATTCGGGGGTGAAGGTGGCCGAGACGATCACCCAGGATACGGCGCCGTTCGGCCAATATAATCCCGGCGACTGCTTCCAGGATGCGAACGGCAACGGCGTCTACGACACCGACCGCGGCCGCAGCGGCACCGGCGGCTCGGAGGACGTCGTCTATTTCGAGGTGACGATGACCTATCCCCACATCCTGCCGGTCGGGAAGCTGTTCGGCTGGAACACCAACGTCACCACGACGCAGAACACGGTGCTGCGCAACCAGCCTTATGCCGGCCGCACCAATTCGAGCACGATCGTATGCACCTGAAGTCGATCCTGATGGCGCCCGCGCGGGCGGCGCGCTTCACGGCGCGGCTCCGCGGCTGCGAAAGCGGCCTCGCCTTCGTCGAGTTCGCGCTCTCGCTGCCGGTGCTGACCACTTTGGTGCTGGTCGGCCTGGAGACCGCGAACCTCGCCATGGCGCACCTGCGCGTCAGCAACATCGCGATGCTCGCCTCGGACAATGCCTCGCGCGTGCGCGACAGCATCGACGAGGGCGACGTCACCGAATTGCTGACCGGCGCCAAGATGACCGGCGACAGCATCGGCTTCCGCAATCACGGCCGCATCATCCTTTCGAGCATCGAGCCCAACACGGCCGGCACAAACGGCGCCAGCACCGGCCAGTGG
Source organism: Sphingomonadaceae bacterium (assembly GCA_019239785.1). Lineage (GTDB taxonomy): Bacteria > Pseudomonadota > Alphaproteobacteria > Sphingomonadales > Sphingomonadaceae > Allosphingosinicella. Next base: position 11,092 of record JAFAZM010000355.1, on the reverse strand, counting down.
ATCCGCTGGCAGCGCTGCGACGGCGCCAAGGTCGTCTCCTCCAGCTACGGAACGCAGGGGACCGGACAGAACAACGCCTCGCTGCAGGCGGTCGGCCCGGCGGGCAACCAGATCGCCGCGAGCGCGGGCACCGCGATCATGCTGGTCGAGGTGGTCTACGACTACCAGCCGCTCGTCTCGAACGCGATCTTCGGAGCGCGCACGATCCGCTACGAAAGCGCCTTCAACGTGCGCCAGCGGACCAACCAGGCGATCACCAACGTCAACAGCATCACACCGAAAAGCTGCAACACTTACGCGCCTTGAGGTTCTCCTAAAATAACCCCTCCTCCTTGTGGGGAGAGGCAGGGGTGGGGGTGCGGCCCGCAGGGCCGCGCGGCAAAGCCGCGCCCCCCTCTCTCCAAACCTCTCTCCCGCGAGGGGGAGAGAGGCTTAATGGTGTTGAAGCCGCGCCGAACCGCCCTAGATTGCACCAATGAGCGGTCCGATCAGCGTCGACGTCCCCCACCGCCTCGGCGCCGCCGAGGCGAAGCGCCGCATCGGCGACAATATCGGTAGCCTCGCCTCCCATCTGCCCGCCGGCGCGCAGGTCAGCTCGGCCTGGGAAGGCGACCGGATGAAGCTCGGCATCGGCCTGATGGGCCAGGAGGTCGCCGCCGCGCTCGACGTGCAGGAAAGGATCGTGCGGGTGACGGTGCAGCTGCCGCCGGCTCTGGCCTTCTTCGGCAAGGCGATCGAAGGCGCCCTCCGCCGCTCGGCCACCGAGCTGCTCGAGGATCGCAGCAAGCGGTGAATCCCCGCTTTTTTCCCCTCTCCCGCTTGCGGGAGAGGGCAGGGTGAGGGTCTTGCGAAGCGAAGCTTCGCGCGCGGCCGGTGGCCGCGCTACCCGTCTCCCCTCCGGGGAGAGGGACTTAAGCCCCCCTTGCCTCCCGGGCCTCTCACGCTACACCTTTCCAAACAGCGCGCGGGAGGCGGGATGCGGCAGGTTGCGGTGATCGGGTCGGGACCCGCCGGCTATTACAGCGCCGAGGCGCTCCAGAAGCTCTACGGGGACGAGGTCCGGATCGACATGATCGACCGGATGCCCGTGCCCTACGGCCTGATCCGCTTCGGCGTCGCGCCGGACCACCAGTCGATCAAGGCGGTCTCGAAGCGCTACGAGAAGGTCGCGCTCTCCGACAATGTCCGCTTCGTCGGCAATGTCTGCGTCGGCCGCGACGTTTCGGTGGCCGAGCTGCTGGCGCTCTACGACGCGGTGATCCTCGCCACCGGCGCGCCGGACGACCGGCCGCTCGACATTCCCGGCGGCGACCTGCCGGGCGTGGTCGGCTCGGCCGCCTTCGTCGGCTGGTATAACGGCCATCCCGAATTCGCCGAGCTCGACCCGCCGCTCGACGTCGCGGCTGCGGCGGTGATCGGCAACGGCAATGTCGCGCTCGACGTCGCCCGCATCCTTGCCAAGACGCCGGCCGAGTTCGGCGGCTCGGACATCGTCGGCCATGCCTTCTCGGCGCTCGGCGGCAGCGCGATCCGCGAGATCACCATCCTCGGCCGGCGCGGGCCGCACCAGATCGCGATGACGCCGAAGGAGCTCGGCGAGCTCGGCCATCTCGAGGACGCGACGCCGGTGGTCGACCCGGAGGATTTCCCGCCGGCGCTCGACGACGCCCTGCTCGAGCCGGGGCAGCGCAAGTCGGTCACCCATTTGCGCGAGTTCGCAGGCCTCCCCGGCGGCAAGGCCAAGACCATCCGTTTCGATTTCTTCGCCAAGCCGATCCGGGTGGAGGGCGAGGGCCGGGTCGAGCGGGTGATCGTCGAGCGGACCAGGCTCGACGACAAGGGCGCCGCGATCGGCACCGGCGAGACCTATGAAGTGCCCTGCGGGCTCGTCGTCACCTGCATCGGCTACAAGACGCCGCCGATCGAGGGCATACCCTATGAGGCCGACCGCGGCCGCTTCGCCAATGACGCCGGGGTGATCGGCGGCGGCCTCTACTGCGTCGGCTGGGCACGGCGCGGACCGAGCGGCACGATCGGCACCAACCGCCCCGACGGCTACGAGGTCGCCGAGAGGATCGCCGCCGACATCGGCCCCGGCGCGCGCAAGGAGGGCCGGTCCGGGCTCGACCGGCTGCTGGAGGCGCGCGGCGTCGACGTCGTCACCTTCCGCGACTGGCAAAGGATCGAGGCCGCCGAAGCCGCCCGCGCCCGCGACGGCAGCCCGCGCGAGAAGTTCGTCGCGATCGCGGAGATGCTGGGCGCACGTGGGCGGTAATTGGATCCTCCCCTTGAAGGGGAGGGGGACCGCGCCGCGCAGCGGCGTGGTGGTGGGGTATCAGCGCTCGAGAATATACCTCCGATGCTGACACCCCTCCACCACCGCCTTCGGCGGCGGTCCCCCTCCCCCTTTGGGGGAGGATTTGTGGCGCACCTGAAGCGAGCTCAGCACGAATTGGTAGCCGTCGGGATCGCCGAAGCTGGCTGCGGATCGCGCATTGCCAAGCACCGAGGCGGCGGGGTAATTTCCGCAGCGGGGACCGGGAGGCGGAGATGGACGGAGCGCGCGGGGATTCGGCAGCGAACGAGGAGAGGCTACGCGCCGCGGTCGGGCCGCGGGCGGATTATTATCTGAAGCATTGGGCCGCGATGGACGCGAGCGGCAAGAAGTCCGACTGGAACTGGGCCGCCTGCTTCGCCAACCTCTACTGGCTGGCCTTCCGCAAGATGTGGCTTGCGCTCGTCCTCTTCATCCTTGCCAACATCGTGGTGAGCCTGCCGGGCGCCCTGGTCCCGGCGCTCAACAAATATACGATCGTGCTGATGATCGGGCTGACCTTCGTCACCGGCAGCTACGGCAATCTCTTCTATCGCCGGCAAACCGAGAAACTGGTCGCGAGCGACGCTCCCATCGAGCAGCTGCGGCGGCGTGGGGGCACCTCGCCGCTCGCTTTGATCGTCGCCCTGGGGCTGAGCGTCGGGCTCGGCGCGCTCTCGATCGGGCCGGCGTTGAAGCAAATCCAGGCCGAGCGCGCGGCCCGCTTGCACTCACCCTGAGCCCTGCCTATAGACGCCCGGCCCCGCCGGCCCCCTCTGTTCGCATCGGGGGCCGCGCGCATCGGTCGGGGAGTAGCTCAGCCTGGTAGAGCACTGTCTTCGGGAGGCAGGGGCCGGAGGTTCGAATCCTCTCTCCCCGACCATCATCGCGTGAGAAGGATGCGGGGCATTCTTCTCACGCGATGATCCGGCGGAAATGACGCGCGGACTCCTCGCCGCGCCGCGCCTTCCGCCCCGCCAACCAACACAGTAAAACCCGCATTCACCAGCCAAGTCGCTGTAAACCACTGCCTGCTAAGCCGAATATTGCCGGCTGTTCTGGTCCAACCCGGCGGCGGCGGGCTTCCTGACCCAGGGTCAAGAGGCTCGCCGCTCTTGGTTTCGGCAGGTCCGAAAGGTCCGTGCCGCCGCGATCCCGAGCCGTCAGGCGGATTCCGCCCGGCCCGGGATCGCGGGAGTCTTTGGCTGCCGCGATTTCCGAGTCGTCGGGCGTTTCCTCCGACTTGAAATCGCTCAGGTCAGCAGATGCTTCTGGATCTTGCCGGCCGAGGTGCGCGGGAATTCGGCGACATAGTCGAAGCGCCTCGGCACCTTGTACGGGGCGAGGCGGGCGCGGCAGAAAGCCTGGAGCTCGGCCGGCGCCGGGCGGTTGCCGTCCGGCGACAGCTGGACGAAGGCCCGGCCCACCTCGCCCCATTTCGGGTCCGCCTCGGCGAGCACCGCAGCGTCGACGATCGCCGGATGCGCGGAGAGCACATTCTCGACCTCGGCCGGATAGACGTTCTCGCCGCCGGAAATGAACATCTCCTTCCGCCGCCCGGCGACGTAGAAGAAGCCCTCCGCGTCGCGCCGGGCGAGGTCGCCGGAGATCAGCCAGCCATCGTCGCTGAACGCGGCGCGGGTCGCCTCGGGATTGCGCCAATAGCCGGGGGTGACGCCGGGCCCGGCGAATTGCAGGTCGCCGACCTCGCCGTCCGCCACCTCCCGCCCCGCGCCGTCGACGATGCGGGCGAGGCAGAGAATCTGCGGCTTGCCGACCGAGCCGATCCGGTCCCAGGCGTCGGCCGGATCGACCAGGAAGGCGGTGGGGCCGGTCTCGGTCATCCCCATGCCGTTGCAGACGCGGACGCCCAGCTCCCGATAAGCGAGCGCGAGCGCGTCGGGGAGCGGCGCGCCGCCGCACCCCCAGTGCCGGACGTGGCCGAGCGGCGCGGGGGCGAAGCGGGGATGATCGAGCAGGCCCTGATAGACAGTCGGCACAGCGAACAAGGTGTCGAGCCGCCGGGCCTCGAGCAGGCCGACGATGCGCTCGGCGTCGAACCCGTCCATGACGATCACGCGGCCGCCGGCGATCAGGGTCGGCAGCGCGTGCAGGTTGATCCCGGCGGTGTGGAAGATCGGCAGGAAGGCCAAGGTGGTGTCGGTCGAGACCAGCCCGATCGCGCCGCCGATATTGACGTGGTTCGCCAGCGCCATCCGGAAATTGTAGATCACGCCCTTGGGCCGGCCGGTCGTCCCCGACGTGTAGATCAGGTACCAGGTCGCGGCGGCCGGCCAGCGGTCGCGCCAGCGCCGTTCGGCCGCCGCGGCGAGCAGCGCCTCGTAGTCGCCGTCGAAATCCACCGTCGGCGGGGCCGCGGCAAGGCCGCGCACCGCCTCCGCCTCCCCGGCGCCGTGGAGGAGCAGGGCCGGCTCGGCGTCGGCGATCAGCCCGTCCAGCTCGGCGGGCGGCATCCGCCAGTTCAGCGGCACCAGCATTGCGCCCAATTTGGCGCAGCCGAACAACAGCTCGAAAAATTCGGGCCGGTTGCGGGTGAGCACCGCGACCCGGTCCCCCTCCCCGACGCCCCGGGCGGCGAGCAGGGCGGCGGCACGGCCGGCGCGGGCGTCGAGCTCGGCATAAGTGAGGCAGCGCCCGCTCGCCGCATCCTCGAGCGCGACCCTGGCCGGGGCCAAAGCGGCGCGCTTGGCGATCAGATCGGGCAGGTCCGCGATCATCTCTTGCGCAGCCCTTCGGAGACCAGGCCGATCGCGCGGTCGGCGATCTCGGCCGGATCCATGTCCTCCGCCCAGATGCCGTAGCGCATGCCGAGGAAGACGCTCATCCCGATCAGGGCCCAGGCGCGCAGCTCGTCCGGCCCCTCGACGATCTCGCCGCGCGCGCTCGCCGCGGCGAGGCCTTGGCGATAGGCCTCGGCGAAGGTCAGATAATGTTCGCGATAGACGTCCTCCGCGACGAACTGCGCTTCCTCGATGATCCGGTAGAGCTCGGGATGCTTGCGGGTGAAGGCGATGAAGGCCGCGAGGCCGAGCCGCTCGGCGGCGAGCCGGTCCGGCGCGCCGCGAACCGCCTCGGCGACATGGGCGCGGGTCGCCTGGCTCATGTCGCGCACCAAAGCGCGGAACAATTCCTCCTTGCTCTCGAAATAGGTGTAGAAGGTGCCGAGCGCGACGCCGGCGCGGGCGGTGATCCCGGTGATCGCGGCCTCGTGGAAGCCGCGCTGGCCGAATTCCTGCGCCGCCGCCTCGAGCAATTTGCGCACCGTCCGCCGGCCGCGCTCGGTGCGCGGCGCCTTGTCGGCCGAAACGGCGGCATGGCCGAGATCGTTCATCTGTCCCTCCCCGGGCCGAACTTGAACCGAGTTTCAGCTTTGCGCAAGCTATCCTCCCCTGGAAGGGGAGGGGAACCGCGCCGCGCAGCGGCGTGGTGGTGGGGTATCAGCGCCTGCGGGTGAGCTTCGACCGCTGATACCCCACCACCATCGCCTTCGGCGGCGGTCCCCCTCCCCTTCGGGGGGAGGAGTGGTGCCGAGGCAAGTCCGTGGAGACCTCCCAAATGCGGGAATCGCGCGCTTATGCCGTCCTTTCCGCGGGGCGGAAGGACCGGCGGCGCAACTCCCGGTTAACGAAATCGGCGTATCCGCTCGCGAACGAGGAGACGGCAGGACGTGGCGAAGTTCGTCGTATTGAAGAAGGGCGGCGGCGGCCGGGTTGCGATCAACCCGGAGCAGGTGACGCACGTGCGCTCCGCGGCCGGCGCCTTCACCGACGTCTTCTTCGACGGCCAGCAGGTCGCGGTAGAGGGCACGTTCGAAGAGGTCGTCGCTTTGCTCTCCAATATCGAGCGGCGCGACATGAAATCCGTCTCGCCCGACTTCACCGAGGCCCAGCGCGGCCTCGCCTTCGGCCGCCTCGGCGGCCGCTAAGGGCCCCGAGTCGTCACCAAGCGGCCACATTCGCCCGCGATAGGACCGCGATGTCCGCCTTCCTTGCCCTGCTCGCCGCAGCGGCCGCGACGCCGGCCGCGCCCGCCGCCGGCCCCGCGTCCCCGCCCGCGGCCGAGTCCCCCACCGCCGGCGCCCTCCCGGCCGAGGTGCGCGCGGTGATCGACGCCGCGGTGGCGAGCGGCGATCGCGAGGCAGTCGCGACCGTGGTCCGCTTCGCGATCGCCGCCCATCCCGCCGCGGCAGCGGAGATCGCGGCGGTGCAGCAGCATTTCCTCGCCGAGATGGCCGCCCGCGACGCCGAGCGGGCGGCGGCGGCGCGCAGCCGCATCGCCAGTGCCGGCCTCTTGCGCGAATGGGACGGCCAGATCGAGCTCGGCGCCTCCCGCGCCACCGGCAGCACCGACAGTTTCGGCCTGTACGGCGCGCTCTCCGCCCGGCGGACCGGCATCGACTGGGTCCACCAGCTCAATGCCCGGGCCGAGCTGCAGGACAGCGACGGCAAACGCACCGCGGAGCGGATCTCGGCGAGCTGGCAGGCACGGCGGCTGCTCGACCGGCGGCTCTATCTGTTCGGCCTCGGCCAATATGAGCGCGACCCGTTCATCGGCTTCGACAGCCGCATTACGGCCGGGCTCGGCGCCGGCTATTCCCTGCTCGACCGGCCGGGCCTGCACGTCGAGGTCGAGGGCGGTCCGGCCTGGCGGCGGACCGATGCGCGGGCCCGCGACGATTTCTCCTCGCTCGCCGCCCGTGCCTCGCTCGCCTTCAGCTGGAAGCCCACGCCGCGGCTCGAGTTCAAGCAGGACGGCGCCTTCTCTCTCGACCGCGACAATGGCAGCGGCCGGGCCCTGTCCGCGCTCGACGTCTCGGTGCTCGGGCCGCTGCGCGTGCGCCTCTCCTACGAGCTGCGCTTCGAGCGCGACATATTGCGGGACGTCCGCTCGCTCGACACGACCAGCCGGGCGACCTTCGTTTACGGATTCTAGAGGGCGTCGGGCGCATGAGGCGGCGGTGATCAGCGCGGCCGTCCCGATCGCCCTCGCCTTCGACCTGGTCTGCAGCGGCATGCTGCGCAGCGGGCCGGTCGGCCTCGCTTTGCCCGAGCAGGTCGGCCAGCCCTTCGAGATCACTTACCGGATCGACCTCGATTCCGGACGCTGGTGCAGCGACGGCTGCGAGACGGTCGAATCGGTCTCGTCGGTTTTCGAAGGCGCGATCGTGCTGCGCGATCGGCACGACGACGACGGCAGCAATGTCGTTACCGTGTTTCCGGCGGGCTACCGGTTCACCGACACGACGATTCAGGGCGAAACTGCCACCCTGCGCAGCGGCAGCTGCCGGGCCGAGCGGTTCAGCGGCTTCCCGCTCAACCTAGCCTGAGCCATTCGCCCGCGCCGAGCCGCGCCTCCCGGCTGCGTCGCGGCCCCGCCTCCGACCGCCGGGTGTCACCCAATTGCATCGCTCCCGGAAAAGTTGAACCAGTCATCAACTTGATAATTGACTCAGGTTTCATCTCGGCACAGGAACCGATCGTTCAGAACCGCAGAAGCGGCGCTGTACGGGAGGGGAAGCTGAACTTTTTCACCGCATCGGACGGGACGCGAATCGCCTATCGCGACGAGGGCGAGGGCACGCCGCTCGTGCTGCTGCACGGGCTGATGGCGCATGGTGGCTTCTTCCGCGCCCAGGCCGAGCTGGCGAAGGACTTCCGGGTGATCGCGGTCGATCTGCGCGGCCACGGCGCTTCCGCCCGCGCCGGCGAGCGGCCGACGGTCGAGCAGCTCGCCGCCGACGTCTCGGCGCTCGCCGAGGCGCTCGACCTTCAGGGCGCGATCGGGGTGGGCTGGTCGCTCGGCGCCACCGTGCTCTGGCACGTGCTGTCCGGTCCGGCCGCTTCGCGCTTCGCCGGGTCGGTCGTCGTCGACATGACCGCGCGGGTCCGCAACGACGCCGAATGGGACCTCGGCCTCTCGCCCGAGGCCTGCGAGGCGCGCAGCATCGCGATCCGCGACGATTTCGAGAGCTTCGCCGCAAGCGCCGGCCAGGGCATCTTCGCCCAGCCGGTTGCGCCGGACCGGCGCGCCGACGCCGACTGGGCGAGCGCCGAGTTCGTCCGCAACGATGCCGACGCGATCGGCTCGGTCTGGGCGAGCCTGGTCCGCCAGGACGTGCGCGCCTTGCTGCAGAAGATCGAGCATCCGACCCTGATCGTCCATGGCGGCCGCAGCCGCCTCTACGGCGACGACACCGCCGACCATCTCGTCGAGGCTTTGCCCGACGCCCGCGCCGTTCGCTTCGACCGGTCCGGCCACGCGCCGCACCTCGAGGAGCCAGTCTTGTTCAACCAGATTCTGAGGGATTTCGCGGCCGGCCTGTCCCGCGGCCGCATCAGCCAGAGCATCGAATCGTGAGGAGACCGACCATGAAGACCCATAAACTGAAGCTGTCCAGCGCCGCGATCGCGCTCGCCGCCTTCGCCACTCCGGCCTTCGCCGCCGACGACGCGGCGACGGCGGCCGCCGCCGCGACCCAGGCGGGCACGCCGCCCGCCAACGAGCCGCCCGCCTCCACCGCCGCGGGCGGCACCGCCCAGGGTCAGGGACCGGCGGTCGACGCGAACGGCGAGGTGATCACCGTCACCGCCCGCCGCACCCAGGAGAATCTCCAGAACGTCCCGGCCTCGGTCTCGGCGTTCAGCGAGCGCAGCCTCGAGCGTATCCAGGCGCAGGACCCGACCGGCCTGGCCGGCGCGGTGCCGAACCTCAACATCGTCCAGGGCCGCGGCTCCTCCAACGCGACCAACATCTACATCCGCGGCATCGGCCAGCCGGACGCGCTGCAGACCTTCGACCCGGCGGTCGGCGTCTATGTCGACGGCGTCTATTACAGCCGCATCCGCGGCACCCAGCTCGACCTGCTCGACCTGCAGCGAGTCGAGGTGCTGCGCGGCCCGCAAGGCACGCTCTACGGCAAGAACACGATCGGCGGCGCGCTCTCCTTCGTCAGCCGCCGGCCGGGCGACAGCTTCCGCGCCGACCTGTCGCTGACCTACGGCAGCTACAACGAGTTCGACGTGCGCGGGGCGGTCTCCGGCCCGGTCGCCAACGGCGTCTCGATCGGCATCGCCGCGATGCACGCGCAGCATGACGATTACGTCCAGGACGCGGTGCTCGACCGCGGCTACAACAACAAGAATACCGAGGCGATTCGCGGCACGATCGCGCTCACCCCGGCGAGCAACGTGCGGATCGACATCAGCGGCGACTATTCGCGCGACGATGCCCATCTCAACGTCGGCCAGCCGCTCAATTCGCTGACCTACCTGGTCGGCGGCGGCGTGGCGCTGGCGCTGCCGAGCAACCCGACCAGCTACGACTTCACCGGGCGCACCACGCCGACCCTGCCGAACTCGACGCGGCTGCGCCATTATGGCGGCTCGGTGAACGCCTCGGTCGACCTCACCGACGCGCTGACCCTGCGCTCGATCACCGCCTATCGCGAGCTGCACACCAGGGATTATGTCGACATCGACGCGACCCAGCTGCAGGTCGGCGACGTCTTCGTCGGCGTCGACCAGAACCAGTTCAGCCAGGAATTGCAGGGCAATTACAATGCCGGCCCGGTCCAGGCGGTCGCCGGCCTCTATTATCTGCGCGAGCATATCATCTCGCACCAGGAGGCCTATGCGAACAACCTGCTCGGCCCGCTGCTCGGCAACCCGACCTTCCTTCGGACGATCGACGACGATCTCGTCACCAAGAGCTATGCGGCCTATGCCAACGTCAGCGTCGAGCTGGTCCCGCACCTGCGGCTGTCGGCCGGCGGCCGCTACACCAGCGAGCGCAAGGATTATTTCCGCACCACCTCGACCTTCTCGTCCTTCGCGCCGCTGACCAGCGCCGCGCCGTTCGTGTTCGACACCAGCGACACCTGGCACAATTTCTCGCCGATGGGTTCGATCGACTATACGTTCAGCCCGAATGCGATGATCTATGCCCGCGTCGCCCAGGGCTTCCAGTCGGGCGGCTTCAACGGCCGCGCCAATTCGGTCGCCGAGCGGACGGAGTACCAGCCGGAGAAGGTCACCTCCTACGAGGCGGGCGTGCGTTCGACCATCGCCGGCGGGGTGCGTCTCAACGTCACCGGCTTCTACAACGATTATCGCGACTTCCAGGCGCGGGTCGCCGGGACGGGCACCGATGCGGTGACCGGCCTGCCCTCGCCGGTCCTCTCGGTGATCAATGCGGGCAAGCTCACCACCTACGGCTTCGAGGTCGAGGCCTCCTGGACGCCGCCGTCGGTGCCGGGCCTGATGTTCGATACCCAGATCGGCTATCTGCACGCGCGCTACGACGTGTTCAACGACACCCGCTTCCCGGGCGGCAGCCGCGCCTTCCAGACCCCGGCCTTCTCCCCGAAATGGACCTGGCGGGTCGGCGCCCAATATGAGTCGAACCTGGGCTCGGACGGCTTCCTTACCCTCGGCGGGCAGATGCGCTACCATTCGCAGAGCGCGCTCGCGGTCGACAACACGATCATCGGCACGACCACGCGGATCGACGGCCTGTTCCAGAATGGCTATGCGCTCGTTGACATGCGCCTGGTCTACGAGACGCACGACCGCCGCTACAGCCTCGGCTTCTACGTCAACAATTTGTTCGACAGGGTCTACAAGACGGATGGCCAGGAATTTTCGAGCATCGGCAGCATCCGCACCGTCTATTACGGCGCCCCACGCACGTTCATGGTCCGCGCTGGGGTGCATTTCTAGACTCCCTCTCCCCGGCGGGGAGAGGGCTGGGGTGAGGGGG
>JAFAZM010000292.1 GCA_019239785.1 Sphingomonadaceae bacterium | reverse complement strand
GGAACGCGACTGGGCTCATCGGCGAACCGCGCCGATCGAGACCGGCACGCCGGGCTTTACGCTGGTGAACGCCAATTTCGAGTGGCGGCCGTTCACCGATCGACCGGGGCTTTCACTCGGCCTCGCCTTGAACAACATCTTCGATGTCGAGGCACGGCGCTCGACAAGCCTGCTGAAGGATTACGCCCCACTGGCCGGACGGGATTTCCGGTTCACCGTCAGCTTCAATTATTAGGCGATCAGGCACATATCTTCGATGTCGTCGGCCGCCGGCGTCCGCGCTTCCTCGAGGACAACGCCACCCTCGCGGGTCGCGACATCGGGATCACGGCCAGGGTGATGCTCTGATCCCTTCATCCCTCTCCCATTTTGGGGAGAGGGATAGCCGGCCCTAGGCCGGCAGGGTGAGGGTGCGACGTAGGAAGGTTGCAGCGGGGGGCCGAACCGACACGGCCGTCCCTGCCCTCACCCTCCCACTCGCTTCGCGAGCGGGCCCCTCCCTCTCCCCGAGACGGGAGAGGGATTTAGCTTATTAAGCTGACAGAAACGGCCGAACCGCTAGACTCCGAAACGTCGCTGGCAAAGGCGGAGCTGTCGATGATAAGCGGGGCACGAGGATTGCGCAGACTGAAGTTGCTGGGCTTGGCCGGCCTGATCCTGACCGGAACCGTCTCCGCGCAACCGGCGCGCATACCCGTCCGCGCTCTTGCCAACAACGTCACCCCCGCGGAGCGGGAGCTCGACACCCGGGTCCGCGAGCTCGGCCGCGCCTTCGACGGCGAGGTCGGCATCGCGGTGCGCGACGTGGACACCGGCTTCGCCGCCTCCTGGCACGGCGACCGCTTCTATCCGCAGCAGAGCGTGAGCAAATTCTGGGTGGCGCTGACCGCGCTGCAGCGCGCCGATGCCGGCCGGCTCGACCTCGACGAGCGGGTCACCGTCACCCGCGCCGACCTTACCCTGTTCCATCAGCCCATCGCCGGCCGGATCGGTGCGAACGGCTATACGACGACGCTCGGCGATTTGATGTTCCGGGCGCTGACGCAGAGCGACAATACCTGCAACGACATCGTCCTGCGCCATGCCGGCGGGCCGGCCGCGGTGCGCGAGATGCTCGAGCGCAACCGGCTCGAGGGCATTCGCTTCGGCCCGGGAGAGCGCCTGCTCCAGGCCGGCATCGCCGGGTTGCGCTGGCAGCCGGCCTTCTCGCACGGCAACGCCTTCTTTACCGCCCGCGACGCGGTGCCGGCGGAGCGGCGCCGGGCCGCGTTCGAACATTATGTCGCGGACCCCGTCGACGGCGCGACGCCGAACGGGATCGCCAACGGCCTCGCCCGTTTGCAGCGCGGCGAATTGCTGTCGCCCGCCTCGACCCGGCGGCTGCTCGCCATCATGTCGCAGACCCATACCGGGCCGAACCGGCTGCGCGGCGGCCTCGAGGCCGGCTGGACGATCTCGCACAAGACCGGCACCGGCCAGGTCTATGACGGCGAGCAGGCCGGCTATAACGATATCGGCATCCTGCACGCGCCCGACGGCCACAATTACGCGCTTGCCGTGATGATCGGCCGGACCGGCACGCCGCTCGCGACGCGCATGGCACTGATGCAGGACGTGGTGCGCGCGGCGATCGCCTATCACGACGCCGTCGCTGCGGAGGGCGGCGACCGCTAGCCGCGCCCTCGCTGGGTCCCTAAGGAGCGGCGATGGCGCGGCCCCAATCCCCCGATTACGACAAGCGGCGCGATGCGATCCTCGCCGCGGCGGCGCATCTCTATGCCGAGCACGGCTTCAAGGGCGCCTCGGTCGCCGACCTCGCCAAGGCGTGCAGCACGTCCAAGTCGCTGATCTATCATTATTTCCCGTCGAAGGACGACATCCTCTATGCGGCGATGGCGGCGCATCTCGATGCCCTGGTCGCGGCCGCAGAGGACGCGGCGCAGGCAGGCGGTGCCGAGGCGCGGCTGCGCGCGCTCACCCATGCCTTCATGCGCCTCTATGTCGGCGCCGAGGACAGCCACAAGGTGCTGCTCAACGAGCTCGACAATCTGCCCCCCGCCCGCCGCGCCGAGGTGGTCGCCAAGCAGAGGCGGATCATCGCCGCGGTCGAGGCGCTGGTGCGCGAGCTCCGCCCCGACGCCGGCCCGCTGGCGCTGCCGCTGACCATGCTCTTCTTCGGGATGATCAACTGGACCCATATCTGGTTCCGCCCAGGCGGCGCGCTGGACGCGGACCGGCTGGCGGACATGGCGGTGGCGCTGATGCTCGGCGGGCTGGCCTCGCCGTCGCTCTAAGACTCCCCTCCCTGCAAGGGAGGGGCCGGGGGGTGGGTGCCGCCGAAGGCGGCCGAAACGTCGAGGCCGGGAGCTCGCTTCGCTCGCTACCCACCCCTAGCCCCTCCCTTGCAGGTAGGGGATTCAGGCGTCGTAATCCAGCTCCACGCCGTCGCCCTTGGGCACGGACTGGCAGGTCAGCACATAGCCGGCCGCCACCTCCTCGTCGGTGAGGCCGTAGCGGGCCGCCATCTCGACCTCGCCGGAAACGACGCGGGCGCGGCAGGTGGCGCAGACGCCGGCCTTGCAGGCGAAGGGCGCCGGCAGGCCGGCGGCGCGGGCGCTGTCGAGGATGTTGCCGGCGGCCGCGTCGAACGGCACCCGCCGCTTGCGGCCGTCGAGCGTCACCTTCATCGTCAGCCCCGCCGCTCCCTCGGTCAGCGCCTGCATCTGCGCCGCCAGCGCCGCCGAGGGCCGGCCCGCGGTGAAGCGCTCGAGATGGATGCGGTCCTTCGCCACCCCCCTGGCAAGCAGGGCTTCCTCGGCCGCATCCATCATCGGGCCGGGGCCGCAGATGAAGAAGGCCGCGACGTCCGCCGGATCGACCAGGCTTTCCAATATCTCGTCGCATTTGGCGCGATCGAGCATGCCGTTGAACAGCTCGAACTCCTCCGCTTCTTCGGCAAGGAAATGATGGACTTGCAGCCGATCCATGAAACTGTTCTTCAGCGCCGCCAGCGCCTCGAGGAAGATGATCGAGTTGCTGTCGCGATTGCCGTAGAGCAGGGTGAAGCGGCTGCCGGGCTCCGTCAGCAGGGCGCTCTTCAGCAGCGACATGACCGGCGTGATCCCGGAGCCGCCGGCAAAGCCGACATAATGATTGGCGGCGCCCTCGGCGAAATCCCAGGTGAAGCTGCCGTGCGGGGCCATCACCTCGATCGCCATGCCGGGCTGCAGATTGTCGTTCGCCCAGTTGGAGAAGGCGCCGCCGGCGATCCGCTTCACGGTGACCATCACCTCCCCGTCCTGGGGCGCGACGCAGAGCGAATAATTGCGGCGGATCTCCTCACCCTGGATCTCGGCCTTGAGCGTCAAATGCTGGCCGGGCTTGAACTTGAAGGTCTCGCGCAATTCCTCGGGCATGGCGAAGCGGATCGAGCGCGCCTCCGCCGTCTCCTCGACGACGTCCTTTATGGTGAGAATGTGGAAGCCGACGCTCACTGGATCCCCATCAGTGGCACTTGAACAGGTCGAACGGCTCGAGACAGTCGCGGCAGCGCCACTGCGCCTTGCACGGCGTCGACCCGAAGCGGCTCACCTCCTCGGTCCGAGCCGAGCCGCATTGCGGGCATTCGACGGCGCGCTGCCCGGCCGGGAGCGGCGGGGCGATGCCGTAGGCCTTGAGCTTCGCCTTGCCAGCCTCGCTGATCCAGTCGGTGGTCCAGGGCGGCGACAGGACGGTCTCGATCGCGACCTCGCGGTAGCCCGCCGCATCCAGGGCAGCGCGGATGTCGCGCTCGATCACCTGGGTCGCGGGGCAGCCGGTATAGGTGGGCGTGATGCACACCCGTTCCGGCGTCACCTCGCGCACGATGCAGAGATCGACGACTGAGACCACCGGGATCTCGGGATCGGCGACGCCGGCGAGCACCTGTCGGATGCGCTGAATCAAGCCCTCCCCCTTTGTGGGGGAGGCTTTGGAAGAGCACGGCGCCGGCTTGTTCAACACCCCTACCATGCCGCGTCCGGATAGGTGCGCGGGAGGAACTGCATCACCGCAAGGATGTGGCCGAGATGTTCGCTATGATGGCCGCGGCGGCCGCCGAGGATCGGGCGCTGGTCCGCCGGAGCGTCGAGCGTTGCCTCGTCCAGCACCGCCCGGATGCGGCGGTCGTAATCCTCGCGAAAGGCGGAAACGTCGGCGCCGATGCCGCAGGCGGACGCCTCGCGCGCGATCTCGTCCATCTCGAACAGTTCCGGGATGAATCGCCAGTTCCAGTCGAGCCCGGCGATCATTCGCCGCCGGCTCTCCTCGGTGCCGTCGCCGAGCCGGATCACCCATTCGGCGCTGAGCTCGGCATGATAGCGCACCTCCTTCACCGCCTTGGCGGCGACCGAGGCGATGAACGCGTCGGCGGAGCCTTCGAGATGGCCGAACAGCATCTCCTGCCAGGTCGAGAAGAGGAATTGCCGGGCGATGGTCTGGGCGAAATCCCCGTTGGGCTGCTCCACCAGCAGGCAATTGCGGAAATCGAGCACGTCGCGGTGGAAGGCGAGCGTATCCCCGTCCCTTCCCTTCCCCTCGACTTCGCCGGCACGGCCGAGGAAGTGGGTCGCCTGGCCGATCAGATCGAGGCCCATATTGGCGAGGCTGAGGTCGACCTCGACGCTCGGCGCATGGCCGCACCATTCGCCGAGCCGCTGGCCGAGGATCAGGCTGTCGTCGCCGAGCCGCAGCAGGGTCTCGAAAAGGATCTCGTCCTCCGTTCGCCCTGGGCCTGTCGAAGGGCCTCCCTTCCTTCCCGGCCCGGAAGACGTGAAGGAAAGGGCTTCGACAGGCTCAGCCCGAACGGATTCCGTTTCGGTGCCGGCCATCAGATATGCTTCACGTCATCGGGAATGTCGTAGAAGGTCGGGTGGCGGTAGATCTTGTCCTCAGCCGGATCGAACATCGCCGCATCGTCGCCGGGATCGGAGGCGGTGATCGAGGCCGAGGGCACGACCCACAGGCTCACCCCCTCCATCCGCCGCGTATAAGTGTCGCGGGCATGGCGCAGCGCGATCTCCGCGTCCGGCGCGTGCACGCTGCCGACATGCCGATGCGACATCCCGCCCTTGGCGCGGACGAACACCTCCCAGAGCGGCCAGTCTTTCGACATCTAGATCCTCCCCGGGACGGGGAGGGGGACCGCGACGCGAAGCGGCGTGGTGGTGGGGTCGCGAGCGACAGCGAGCATGGAAAGGCCGCGACCCCTCCACCATGCTTCGCATGGTCCCCCTCCCCGTTCCGGGGCGGATTTCATCATGCCGCTTCCTTCCGTGCCGCCTTTTTCTCCGCATAAGCCGCGGCCGCCTCGCGGACCCAGGCGTTGCTTTCCCACGCCTCGCGCCGCGCCTTCATCCGTTCCTTCGCGACCGGGCCTTCGCCCCGGACCACTGCGTAGAATTCCTCCCAGTCGAGCGTCCCGAAATCGTAGCCCTGCTTCGCTTCGTTCCAGGCGAGGTCCGGGTCCGGTACCGTCAGCCCGAGCGCGTCGGCCTGGGGTACGGTGATGTCGACGAACTTCTGCCTGAGCTCGTCATTGGTGTCGCGCTTGATCCGCCAGCGCATCGACTGGGCGGTGTTCGGGCTGTCGGCGTCGGGCGGCCCGAACATCATCAGCGACGGCCACCACCAGCGGTTCAGCGCGTCCTGCGCCATCCGCTTCTGCTCCGCCGTTCCGGCCGCCAGGTGCATCATGATCTCATAGCCCTGGCGCTGGTGGAAGCTTTCCTCCTTGCAGACGCGAACCATCGCGCGGGCATAGGGCCCGTAGGAGGTGCGCTGCAGCGGCACCTGGTTCATGATCGCGGCGCCGTCGACCAGCCACCCGATCGCGCCGATATCAGCCCAGGTCAGGGTCGGGTAGTTGAAGATCGTGCTGTACTTGGCCTTGCCCGAATGGAGCGCCTCGATCATCTCCTCGCGGCTGGTGCCGAGCGTCTCGGCGGCCGAATAGAGATAGAGGCCGTGCCCCGCCTCGTCCTGCACCTTGGCGAGCAGGATCGCCTTGCGGCGCAGCGACGGCGCCCGCGTGATCCAATTGCCCTCGGGCAGCATGCCGACGATCTCGCTATGGGCGTGCTGCGAGATCTGCCGGGTCAGGGTGCGGCGATAGGCCTCGGGCATCCAGTCCTTTGGCTCGATGAACTCGTCCGCGGCGACCCGCGCCTCGAAGGCGGCGAGCTTCTCCGGATCCTCGGTCGAGACGACCTTGGCCGTCTTCTGCAATTCGGTCGTGTACATATCCCGTTCCTACCATTCGTCGACCGATCGGTCAACGAATTCCGCTTATGCCTGTCCGGGCGTGGAATCGTGTAAGCACGTCCCGGGGAGCGCAAAGCATAATGCCGTCGGCAGCCGCAAATGTTCCAAGGATTCGCCTCGCCGGCCCGGCCGACGCGATGGCGCTCGGGCGCCTGCACGTCGCCGCCTGGCGCGAAACCTATCAAGGGCTCGTTCCCGACGCCATGCTTGCAGGCCTTTCTCCGGAAGGAAGGGGCGAGGCCTGGGCGGAGATGCTGCGCGATCCGGCGGGATATCAGGACGTGCGGGTCCATCTCGCCGGGCAGGACGGCGAGCCGATCGGCTTCGCCGCCTGCGGCAGCCAGTCCGACGCTGCGCTGGCGGCGGAGGGGTTCGATGGAGAGATCGGCGCGATCTACCTGTATCGCGCGGCGCAGGGCCGCGGCATCGGCCGCCTGCTGATGCGGACGGCGGCGGCCGATCTGAGCGCACGGGGTCTGCAGGCAGCGAGCCTCTGGGTGCTGCGCGGAAACATCCCCGCGCGAGGCTTCTACGAGCATTTGGGCGGGGTCGTCATCGGCGAGAAGCGCGGCGTGCGTCCGGACGGCGAGCTGGTCGAGCTGGCTTATGGCTGGCGCGACCTGGGCCGGCTGCAGGACGCGCGGCGAAGGACTGAGCTTGCGCACCGGAGCCGATCGGCAGAATAGATCCACCCAATCCGGTACGGAAGGAAGGCTGATGTTCAGGAAGGTCGCGTTCACCATGTATCCGGTCACCGACGTGAAGCGCGCCCGCGCCTTTTACGAGGAGACGCTCGGTCTGCCGCCGAGCCGGAGCTCGGCCACCACCCCCTGGGTCGAGTTCGACCTTCCCGGCGGCGGCTGCCTGGCGATCACCAACGTCACTCCGAACAGCCCGAGCGCCAGCGCCGGCGGCACCATCGCTTTCGAGGTCGACGATCTCCCGGCGCTGATCGCGGACCTGAAGGCGAAGGGCGTTGCGTTCGCCGCGGAGGGGATCGAAAGCCCGGTCTGTCGGATGGCGGTGATCAAGGACCCGGACGGCAATGCGATCATCCTGCATAAGCTGAAAAGCGCGGAGGAGCGCGCCTGACACCGTCATGCCAAACGCGATCGAGATTGAGCGCAAATTGCCCGTCTGGCACGCGCTCTCGGAATTGTTCCTCGACACTGAATTGCAAGCCGGCGGCTACGAATGCATCGCGCGGCAATTGAGCGCCGCAGGCTTCAGCTGTGAGGAGCTCTGGTCGATACTCGAACTGGAGGTCGCTCAGGCTTTCGCCTTCAACCTGGACGACATCGCCGGGGAATGGTCGCCATGGAGCCGCGAAGAGGTGCTGGAGATCATGAGCAGGCGCGCCCCGCCGCGGCCCATGCGTTGGTTCGGTCGACGAAGGCTGAGACGGCATCTTCGGGACGAGTGGAAAAAGATCGCGCCCCTTCTCGCCATCGAACAGCCAGGATCAGACGCCTTCGGCAATGACAAGAGTTGAGCTGGCGTTGTCGAACCGCATCGGCAGGATCGCCTGATATTCGGGGCTGTCGTAGAAAATGCCGGCCGCCTCGACGCTCGGGAATTCGAGGATCACCAGCCGCGCGATGCCGGGCTCGCCTTCCTTCACCTCGACCGCACCGCCGCGGACCAGGAAGCGGCCGCCATATTTCTCG